>JAQCFD010000158.1 GCA_027618305.1 Pseudomonadota bacterium | reverse complement strand
CAGGGCGGCAGCCGCCACAGGGCGAGCAGCACCACGGCGACGACCACGGTCGCGAAATCCGATGAATCGCGCACGCTCGACGTCCAGACCGGGGTGAACAGCACCGCCAGCAGAAGCCCCACGACCGCGGCGTTCACGCCGCTGAGGGCCGCGCGTATCCGCGCGCGCGACCGCAGGGCGTCCCAGTAGGGCAGGGTGGCGCCGAGCAGCAGGAAGGACGGCAGGAACACCGCGGCGATCGCCAGCAGCCCGCCGGTCCAGCCGCCGAGATAGCCGTCGCCCGGATCGATGACATTGCCGAGATAGCCGGTCAGCGCGAACATCGGCCCCGGGATCGCCTGGGCCGCGCCATAGCCGGCGAGGAAGGCGTCGGTGGAGGTCCAGCCCGTGGGCACCACTTCGGCCTCCAGCAGGGGCAGCACCACATGGCCGCCGCCGAACACCAGCGCGCCGACCCGGTAGAAACCGGCGAACGCGTCGAGGTTGCCGGATTTGACCGTCTCGGCGAGGACCGGCAGCCCGAGCAACAGCAGCAGGAAGACGGCGAACAGAACCAGGCCGACCGCGCGGTTGCCGGATCGCGATGTGCCGTCCGTGGTGTCGAGGGGGGTATCGCGCAGGATGAGGCTCCCCGCGATGGCCGCCGCGGCGATCACCAGCAGCTGGAACCAGGCGCCGCCGGCAAACAAAATCATCACACAGGCGACGGCCGCGAAACTCGCGCGCATGGCGTCACCGCACGCGGCGCGTGCCATCCCCCAGAGCGCGTTGGCCACGACGGCCACGGCGGCGAGCTTGAGCCCGTGGACGATGCCCTGGCCCGCGGCGGTCTCGGCGAAGGACAGGCCGAAGCCGAGCCCGATCATGATGATGGCGGCGGGCGTGGTGAATCCCAGCCAGGCCGCGATGCCGCCCGGCCAGCCGCGCTGGATCATGCCGATGGCGATGCCGGTCTGGCTCGAGGCCGGGCCGGGCAGAAACTGGCACAGGGAAACGAGGTCGGCGAAGCCCCGCGCGTCGATCCATTTGCGCCGCTCAACAAACTCGGTGCGGAAATAGCCGAAATGGGCCACGGGCCCGCCGAAGGCGGTCGCGCCGAGGACCAGGAAGGCCCAGAAGATGCCCCCCAGGCCCGGCTGCACGGCAGGTTGCACTGGAGGTTGCGATGGCGTGGAAATCGGTATTCTCTCTGTCGAAGGAAACGGGAAAGGAAATCAGACGTGTCAGGATACTGCGATATCGCGCCGGGTCACGCGTGGCACGGACCTTATCATGATACCGAATACGGGTTTCCAACGGATGACGAATCCGCCCTGTTCGAACGCCTGATCCTGGAGATCAACCAGGCGGGGCTGAGCTGGCTGACGATCCTGCGCAAACGCGAAGGCTTCGTGGCGGCCTTCGAGGGGTTCGACGTCGAGCGGGTCGCCAACTACGGGGAGAAGGACCGCGCGCGCCTGTTGGCGGATGCGGCGATCATTCGCAACCGCCTGAAGGTCGATGCCGCGATTCATAATGCGCAATGCATCCTCGCCATGCGCGATAGCCATGGCGGGTTCGCCGAATGGCTCAAGGCGCATCACCCGCTCGAGAAGGTTGACTGGGTCAAGCTGTTCAAGAAGACGTTCAAGTTCACCGGCGGCGAGATCACCGGCTCGTTCCTGATGAGCACCGGCTATCTGCCCGGCGCGCACCGGGATAGTTGTCCGGTGTTCGCGCGCATCGAGAGGACGCGGCCAGCCTGGATGCAGGCATAAAAAACGGGCCGGGAAAATCCCGGCCCGTTTCGTCTTGTATGAGTCCGGCGCTAGATCAGGCCGAACGCGTAGAGCACGACGAACAACGCCGCCATGATGTACAGGATCGGGCTGGCTTCGCTCATCCGACCCGTCAGCAGCTTGCCGGCGGCGTAGACGATGAAGCCGAAGGCGATGCCGTGGGCGATCGAGAAGGTGAACGGCATCACCACCGCGGCGAGAACCGCCGGGGCATATTCCGTGACATCTTCCCAATCGATCTCCGTCAGACCACGCACCATGAGCACGGCCACGAAGAGCAGCGCGGGGGCCGTGGCGAACCGCGGCACCAGTCCGATGATCGGCGCCAGAAGCAGCGCCAGGATGAACAGGATACCGACCGTGACGGCGGTCAGCCCCGTCCGTCCGCCTTCGCGAACACCCGACGCGCTCTCGATATACGAGGTGACGGTCGAGCTGCCGACCAGCGAGCCGGTGATGGTCGCGATACTGTCGGCAGACAGGGCCTTGCCCATGCGCGGAAGCTTGCCGTCTTCGTCGAGCAGGCCCGCGCGGTGGGACACACCGATCAGGGTGCCCGCCGTGTCGAACATGTCGACGAACAGGAAGGCGATGATCACCGAAATCATGCTGACCTGGAACGCGCCGACGATATCCAGCTGCAGGAATGTCGGTGCGAGGGACGGAATGGAGAAGTCCATCGCCGTCGAGCCGCCGAGCCCGAAGATATGCGCCAGGACGGTCGTGCCGATGATGCCGAGCACGATGGCGCCCTTAACCGCGAGCCGGTCCAGGACGATGATGGCCACAAACCCGATGGCCACGAGGACCACCTGCGGCGAGGCGACCTCGCCGAGGGTGACGAGCGTGACCGGGTGATCAACCGTAATGCCCGCGATCTCCATCGCGATGACGCCGATGAACAGGCCGATACCGGCCGAAATCGACATTTTCAGCGATTTTGGTATCGAGTTGATGATGGCCGCCCTGATCGGCAGGATCGTGATGATCAGGAAGAACACGCCTGACAGGAAGATCACGCCGAGCGCCGTCTGCCAGGGCACACCCATGCCGCCGACAACACCGAAGGCGAAGAAGGCGTTCAGGCCGAGGCCCGGCGCCAGTGCGATCGGGTAATTCGCCCAAAGGCCCATGATGAGACAGCCGATGGCGGCCGCGAGGCAGGTGGCGACGAACAGCGCCCCCTTGTCCATGCCCGCCGCGGACATGATGTCCGGGTTGACGATGATGATGTAGGCCATTGTCAGGAACGTCGTCAGTCCCGCCATCACCTCGATGCGGACTGTCGTTCCGTTCTCCGATAGCTTGAAAAGGTTTTCGAACATTTTAAGAAGCCTCCCGTGGTTCCCCTTGAACTATCCACGCGAGAGCGGAAAGTGCACAAAATCTGTGCACGGCCGAACCCAAAATCTGGCGATTCCCCTCTTGCTGGAAAAACGTTAGCCCGATTCCCGGAAATTCGTTACCGGTTTGTTAAGAATGGTTCGCTACATGTGCATCATGCGAAATACACCGCTATTCGTGGGTTTTATCCTGATTTGCGCGGTTTCCGGGCCCGCACATGGGCAGACTACTGTCCAAATCACAGAATCCGACTGCAGTAAGCTCGTGTCCCATGTGGCGTCTGCCGACGTCGCATACCGCCCGGGCGTCGATGTAAACGGCAATGCCGTCGCGCCGGCCGATCTGAACGCACAGCCCCAGATCGCGGTGCCGGACGTGATCTCGATCCCCGTCACTATCGATCTGGCGACGAATCTGGGCATCAATACCCCGTTTCTGGCGCGCCCCACGGTGGGCGAGGTCCAGATCACGCGTGACGGCCGCGTGACCTTCAACGGTCAGCCGATCGGCGGCGCGGCCCAGCAAGAGCTGGCCAAGCGCTGTCAGCAGGTCAGCGTGACCAACTAGCCGACCGGCGTCCCCCGGTTTATTTCCCATCAGGCATGTCGTAAACCCCCGCAACGGATGAACCCGGAGTGGTGCGATGACGGATTCGAGTTTCGACCCCGATGCGACCGCACGTCTCGACGCGCGCCTCGGTGCGGCGTTCCAGGACCAGGAACGCCAGGGGCTGAAGCTTGCCGCCCACCTTCGCGGGATTGCCAGCCTGGCGATATCCATCTGGCTGATCATTTTGCTCGGCAAGGCCGGGTGGTTCTACATCCCGATCATCGCGTTGTTCGTCGCCAGCGGATACGGGCATTACCTTCTGTCACGGCGAGGATTTCGCAGCGACGCCCATGCATTCGGGTTTTTCCTCTTCGACGTGGTGATCATCACCTTCGCGCTGCTGACGCCCAACCCGCTGCTGCCGCCGAGCGAACTCTGGCCACCTCAGGCGAGGTTCCGCTTCGGCGGTTTCAACTACTACTACCTGCTGATCTCGCTGTTTCTGCTTGGCAGCTACTCCGCGCGGGCCATGTTGTTTGCGGGCGTCGCCTGCGTCATCGCCTGGGGCGGCGGCATATTATGGATCGCGGGTTTTCCCGATACCTTGCTGGCGATCCCGACGTTCGAAACGCCGGCGGCGCGGCTGGAACGCTTTCTCGACCCGCATTTTGTCTCCCTTGACGTGCGCACGACCGAAATTCTGGTGATGCTCCTGTCGACAACGGTGCTGGCGATCGCCGTTCTGCGGAGTCGGCGTCTGATCCGCCAGCAGATGATGGCGGCGCGCGAGCGTTCGAACCTCGCGCGTTATTTCCCGCCGAATATCGTCGATGAACTGGCCGGGTATGACGGCGCTCTGGAAACCGTGCAGTCGCAGGAGGTCGGTGTGTTGTTTGCCGACCTGGTCGGGTTCAGCCGGTTTGCCGAAATGGTTACGCCGGAAGAGCTGATCGAGATGTTGCGCGCCTTCCATCATCGTATGGAGCGCACCGTGTTCGAACATGGCGGCACCCTGGACAAATTTCTGGGGGACGGGGTGATGGCGACATTCGGGACGCCGCGCACCGGCCCGCAAGACGCCGCCAACACGCTGCGTTGCGCACGGGCCATGCTGTCGGTGGTGGATGAGTGGAACACCCGGCGCGCGGCGGCGGGTTTCCCGGTTGTGCAACTCTCGGCGGGCGCGCATTTCGGGCCCATCGTGATGGGCGACGTCGGCAGCGAGCGCCGGCTGGAGTTCGCGGTCGTCGGCGACACGGTGAACGTGGCGTCTCGCCTGGAGGAGAGCACCCGCGCCGTGGGCAGCCGTCTGATCGTCAGTGACGTGCTTATGCGGGCAGTTCAGGACGGCAAACCGGATGACCTCGCCGCGCTGCGGGCCGGAATTGTCCCCCATGACGGGCTGAGTTTGCGCGGCCGCGAGGGCACGGTGGATGTATGGATGCTTGGCGAAGGCGACGAATCAGACGAATGAACATGGACAGGCGTGCGCGGTTTTTCATACTCTCCCGCGCGCCTGGCTCCCGCCAGTGCCAAGTCCTTGTTGGAGAACGTGAATGCGGCGTACCCGTTTGTTTTTGCCGACCCTGAAGGAAACCCCCGCCGAGGCGACGATCGTCTCGCACAGGTTGATGCTGCGTGCGGGCATGGTGCGCCAGTCCGCAGCCGGTATCTACACCTGGCTGCCGATGGGGCTGCGGGTGTTGCAGAAGATCGCCCAGATTGTGCGCGAGGAGCAGGATCGCGCCGGCGCGCAGGAGGTCCTGATGCCGACCATCCAGTCGGCCGAGCTGTGGCGCGGATCCGGGCGCTACGAGGATTACGGCAAGGAAATGCTGCGGATCACGGACCGCCATGACCGCGAATTGCTCTACGGCCCCACGGCGGAAGAGGTGATCACCGATATCGTGGCGAACGAGATCACGAGTTATCGCGACCTGCCGAAGAATCTCTACAACATCCAGTGGAAGTTCCGCGACGAGGTGCGCCCGCGCTTCGGGGTCATGCGCGGCCGCGAATTCCTGATGAAGGACAATTATTCCTTCGATCTGGACAAGGAGGGCGCGGTTCATTCCTACAACAAGATGTTTCTGGCCTATCTGCGCACCTACGCGCGCATGGGCCTCAAGGCGATACCGATGGCGGCGGATACCGGGCCGATCGGCGGCGATCTGAGCCACGAGTTCATCGTTCTGGCCGAGACGGGCGAGAGCGCGGTGTTCTGCGACAAGGCGCTGCTTGAGCTGGAGGCGCCCGGCGACGATCTGGACTATGAAAACGACCTGCAGCCCCTGGTGGACCAGTGGACCGCCCGTTATGCGGCAACAGACGAGATGCACGATCCCGACAAATGCGATGTCGCCGATGATCAGCTGGTGACCGCGCGCGGCATCGAGGTGGGGCATATCTTCTATTTCGGGACGAAATATTCCGAGCCCCTCGGCGCCAAGGTACAGGGGCCGGACGGACAATCGATCACGCTCGAAATGGGCAGCTACGGCATCGGGGTGTCGCGCCTGGTCGGTGCGATCATCGAGGCGTCACATGATGACAACGGCATCATCTGGCCGGAATCCATCGCGCCCTGGAACGTCGGCCTGATCAATCTCAAGGTCGGCGACGGGGACTGCGATACGTTGTGTGAGCGGATCTACGCCGACCTGAATGCAGCCGGTGTCGAGGTGCTCTACGACGATCGCGACGAGCGGGCCGGCGGGAAATTCGCCGATATGGATCTGGTGGGCATCCCCTGGCAGCTCACGGTGGGCCCGCGCGGGCTCAAGGACGGCAAGATCGAGGTCAAACGCCGGGCCGATGGCGAGAAGTCCGAGATTGCCGTCGATGCGCTCGGTGACTGGATAGCCGCACGTGCCGCGTCTTAAGCTGGCCATCATCCAACGGCAGCGTCGTCGCGCCCACGATTTTCACTCTGCCCTTCCCACAAGGCGGTAAGCGCGATGTTTTCACCCGTCGAATGGATGATTGCCCTGCGCTACATGCGGGCCCGTCGCGCCGAGGGGTTTATCTCGGTCATCGCCGGGTTCTCGTTGATGGGCATTGCGCTCGGGGTGGCGACGCTGATCATCGTTCTGTCGGTGATGAACGGCTTTCGCGGCGAACTGCTCGAGCGCATCCTGGGGCTCAACGGACATATCGCTGTTGTCAGCTCGACGGGGACGCTGGCCGACTATGAACCGCTCGCCGCGCAGGTGCGGTCGGTCGACGGTGTCCTTTCGGTCACGCCGCTGGTCGAGGGCCAGATTCTCGCGACCAATGGCGGGCGTGCCGCTGGCGCGCTGGTGCGCGGCCTGACGCCGGAAGCACTGGCTGCGCGGCCGTCGATTGCGGGGAATATCCGCCTGGGATCGCTCGACCAGTTCGGCAGCGACGACGGGGTGGTAATGGGCTCGCGCCTGGCGCGCACTCTGGGGGTGCGCGTCGGCGACAAGGTCACGTTGGTCTCGCCGCGGGGCACGGTGACGGCGTTCGGCACGGTCCCGCGCATGCAGGCCTATCGGGTGGTGGCCACGTTCGAAGTGGGCATGTTCGAGTTCGACAGCAGCTTCATATTCATGCCGCTGGAAGCCGCGCAGCGGTATTTCCGGCTGGGCGACACGGTCAATCAACTGGAGATCTTCGTTGAGGACCCCGATGCGTTTTTGCGCCAGCGCCTGTCCATCGCCGCGTTGGTCGGTCCGGGCTATCGCCTGTTCGACTGGCAGCAGGCAAACAGCAGCTTTTTCAACGCCTTGCAGGTCGAACGCAACGTCATGTTCCTGATCCTGACGCTGATCATCGTGGTCGCGGCGTTCAACATCATCTCCAGCCTGATCATGCTGGTGAAGGACAAGGGCTCGGCGATCGCGATCCTGCGCACCGTGGGGGCGTCGCGGGGCATGGTGATGCGGGTGTTCTTCATCGTCGGGACCAGCATCGGCGTGGTCGGCACGATTGCCGGTGCCGTCCTGGGGCTGCTTTTCGCCGAGAATATCGAGGTGATCCGCCGGTGGATCGAGTCTCTGACGGGAACCGAACTTTTCGCCGCGGAAATCTATTTCCTGAGCCAGCTTCCCGCGGAGGTCGACCCGGGCGAGGTCGTCATGGTCGTCTGTATGGCGCTTGGTCTGTCGATCCTGGCAACGCTTTATCCCAGCTGGCGGGCCTCGCGGCTCGATCCCGTGGAGGCGCTGCGCAATGAGTGACGCCTCCGCCGCCACGCCAACCGGCACGCTTCTCGAATTGCGCG
>JAQCFD010000157.1 GCA_027618305.1 Pseudomonadota bacterium | reverse complement strand
GCCTTGCCGACGCCCGCGAAAAGCTGGAGGCTTGGCACAGAGACTACAACGAGGTTCATCCACATGGCGCGATCGGGAACAAGCCCCCGATCCTGCTCATGAATCACCCGGGCGATAACAGCCCGCCCAGGTGACCGAAGCCGGAAAATTCTACCCTCCGGCGATCCGAAGTTGGGGAGCACCGCAAACCCATCATGCAGTAACATTGGAACCGGACAAGTCAGTGGGGGCAGGTCAATGGCAACGGCTTACCGATCCAGTCGTATTGAGCAACGATCAACCCGTTGGGAGGGCCCCAAGTGGGAAATCCCGGTTACCAGCTGGCTGCTCACGGGTGCACTAGCTGAAGGGAGGAAACCAAAATCAACAAGAATAACAAACTACTGACTACACTTCTAAAGGATTGTTGATTTGAAATATCGTGCCGAAATTGATGGTTTGCGAGCGATTGCTGTTGTGCCAGTAATTTTTTTCCACGCTGGTTTTGAAATATTTAGTGGGGGCTTTGTTGGCGTAGATGTCTTCTTTGTAATCAGCGGTTATCTGATAACAACAATCCTAATTGAAGATATTGAAAACAAGCGATTTAGCATCGTTAAATTCTACAAAAGACGTGCCAGACGAATTTTGCCAGCACTTTTCTTTGTGATGTTGGTATGCATTCCGTTCGCTTGGATGTGGATGCTTCCTAGTCATATGAAAGATTTTTCACGGAGCCTTGTTGCTGTGAGTTTGTCAGCTTCCAACTTCCTATTTTGGCGAGAGAGTGGTTATTTTGAATCAGCAGCGGAAGAAAAGCCCCTATTGCATACATGGAGCCTAGCAGTCGAAGAGCAGTACTACGTACTATTTCCCATTTTTCTAGTCGTTGCATGGCGATTTGGTAAAAATAACGTATTTTGGATCATTATTGTGATGGCGTCAGTGAGTTTATTGCTAAGTGAATTGGCTTGGCGTAACGACGCCAGTGCGAATTTTTACCTTCCACATACACGTGCATGGGAATTATTTGCTGGCTCAATAGCTGCGTTTGTCGTTCAGAAAAGAGGTGTTCGGAAAAACGACGTATTGTCGTTTCTTGGGGTGTCTGCAATCATTTTTTCAATCTTCGCTTACGATGAGTCTACACCCTTTCCGAGTGTATATACATTAGTGCCAGTAATTGGAGCTGTACTGATAGTGTTATTTGGAAATAAAGAAACAATAGTTGCGCGCCTACTCAGTCTAAAAATTTTCGTTGGGTTTGGCGTCATCAGTTATTCAGCTTATCTCTGGCATCAACCTTTATTTGCGTTTGCGAGAATTAGGCTCTTACAAGAGCCATCACTAATAATAATGTTAATGCTTTCTGTTCTGTCCTTGCTGCTTGCTGTGCTTTCGTGGAAATATGTGGAAAAACCGTTTAGAAAGACGAAGAAAATCAAAACAGAGTACGTTATTTCATTAGGGGTATTGGGATTTTCCACCGTTATCATAATTGGTATGACGGGACACTTACAAGATGGATTTAAAACGCGATATCAAGGTTCAGATCTATCACTAATTATTTCTGCGGAAAGTAGCCCACTTAACGATAAATGCCATTTTCCGCAGAAACAAGAGTCTCTCGAGCGTAAGGCTTGCGTATATTTTGCGGGTATACCATCAGTAGCAGTGCTGGGTAACAGTCATGGGAGTGAGCTCGCATATGCGTTAGCAGAAAGTCTAGAAAATCATGGTGTCGCGATTATTCCGCATACTATGAGTGGCTGCACACATGTTTATCAAAATGAAAATGAGGTTGGCAGTATTTGCTATGCGTGGCATCAGAATGTTGTCGCAAAATTGCGCGATAATGAAACAGTTCAGACAATTATTGTAAGTTATCGAAATGAAAGAGAGTTGCTGAACGCGTCTTACAGAGACGGCCTAGTAAAAATGATAGAAGCTTTCATAAATTCGAAAAAAAAGGTTATTGTAGTATTACAAGCACCGTTGCCCGGCGCGCATATTTACAAATACATTTCATTAGCGCTTAGCAGCATGACAACCAGCGTAATGGGCTTGAGTCGAAAGGAATGGGAACAGACGTATAACGCAACGAATCTTTTGATCGCAGAACTGCCTGATGACGTCGACGTGATAGATCCAGCAGATATTTTCTGCGGCAAAAATGACTGCCTCGTAATTAAAGATGGAAAAGCGCTTTATTTTGACGACAATCATATGTCTCGTTATGGCGCTCGATTGGTTGCTGATTTTATAGTAGCTAAATACATAGAACAATGAGTGATACCAGGGCGCGACTGCGCGCCGCGGCGCAAGCCGCGAGAGCCACGCCTGCGGCGCAGGCGCCCGGCGACTGATACCAACGGTTTGTGAGTGGGACTCACAGTGGGGATTCCCTTGAGGCTTGAGGTGTGATTCACCATGGCGAACGAGAGGAGGTTCGCCATGGCAGCACCGATCCTGCTTCGAGAGGACTACGACGGTCCGGCTCTTCGCGCTCTGGCCAAGGCACCGAAGGACGCCAAGCAGACACGCCGGCTTCTGGCTCTGGCTGTGATCTACGACGGGGGCAGCCGCCGAGAGGCGGCGACGACTGGCGGTGTCGGCCTGCAGGTGATCCGGGACTGGGTTGTGCGCTTCAACGCCGAAGGCCCCTCTGGCCTGCTAGATCGGAAGGCGCCTGGCGCCAGCCGGCGGATCAATGAGGAACATCGCCAGGCACTGGCGGCACTGGTCGAGAGCGGCCCCATCCCCGCCATCCATGGCGTGGTGCGCTGGCGCCGGAAGGACCTCGTCGCGTGGCTCCACGAGGAGTTCGGCTTGGTGGTTGGTGAGACCACGCTCGGCCGGGAGCTGCGGGCCCTGGGCTACCGCCGCCTGACGGCGCGCCCCCGTCACCATGCCCAGAACGAGTTCGCGCTCGAGGCCTTTAAAAAAACTTTCCCCAGGAGTTGGCAGCGCTCCGGACGCGCCTGCCGGCCGGCACTGCGATAGAGATCTGGTGGCAGGATGAGGCCCGCGTCGGCCAGAAGAACAAGATCACCAGGCGCTGGGCCCGCCGTGGCACGAGGCCCAGTGCGCCACACGACCAGCGCACGAAGTCAGCCTACATCTTCGGTGCGATCTGTCCCGCCAGAGGCAAGGGTGCAGGCCTCATCCTGCCCAAGTGCAACACAGGGGCCATGCAACTCCATCTCGACGAGATCGCGCTCGCCGTCGAGCCAGGCGCCCACACCCTGATCATGCTCGATCAGGCCGGCTGGCACATGACCGACAAGCTCGACATCCCCGACAACATCACCCTGCTGCCGTTACCGTCCAAGGCGCCCGAGCTCAACCCGGTCGAGAACGTCTGGCAGTTCATGCGGGAGAACTGGCTCTCCAACCGCGTCTTCCGCTCCGGCGACGACATCCTCGACCACTGCTGCGACGCCTGGAACAAGCTCATCGATCAGCCGTGGTGCATCATGTCTCTGGGACTGCGCCAATGGGCCCATCGGTCCTGATCAATGGCCCTTGGAATTAAACCAACGGCCGATGAGCTAGACTCGTCGGCCGTTGGAGGGCCGCGACGGCGACCCCGCCGCGCATGCGGCGAAAGCCAAGGGATGCGGACGCATCCCGCCCGGCGCCTGAGGGCGCCATGGGACGAACCTATAGGATCGTCCCATGGCCGTTGGTATTGGATCGGATTTACGCGGCGAGAAGCGGCCGCATGGCGCCCATGTAGGACGCGACATCGCTACGGACGATGTACTTCTGCGCGCCGGGATTGCCGTCGCGGATGTCCTGGGCCGAGGTCAGCCTGTGGCGCAGGCCGCTCCAGACCGAGACATTGGCGGGAAGGTCGAGCGCCTGCTGAGCGAGAACGCGGGCGATGTCACGCGTTCCGACACCGAGCGAGTCCCGACGCACCGCCTTGCGGCTCGGGCCCCGGGCCTTGAGGATCGTATCGATGTCGCGCGCGACATCCTCGCAACGCCGCCCGTCGGGCGTGCCGAACCACTCTTCGATGTAAGCCTCACGCGCGGCCTTGCGCCCGGCCTCGATCTCCCTGCCGCCAAGGAAGTCACCGATCAGCCCGGCCATGTCGTCATAGGTCCGCGCGACGTGGCTGCCTGCCTCGCGCTCGGGCCAGGCCATGAAGTCGTCGGGGATGGCGGCGAGCTCGATCGTCGGCTTGTCCCACAGCCAGGCCTCGACCGCCGTCGTGCAGTGGCGGTGCAGCAGGATGTCCGAGGCATGGAGCACGTTCCAGATGTAGTCCTGCGGACAGAACGAGACGTTGCTGCCGGAAAAGCCTGCGATCCGCTCCTCGTAGTAGCTGCGCTTCTCGTTGGGGTGCGGTTTCAGGATGAACTGGCATTCCGGGTGCTCGCGGGCGAAGCGGAAGAAGATCTCGCTCGAGGCGTCGCGCAGTGCGGCGTGATAGACGGGCAACTCGGTGTAGTCGACGCCGATCGCTTCGAAGCAGCGGTCGACGCCAAAATCGGTCATCGCCGCGCAGTACTCGTTCCTCAGCTGGGGATTGTCGCGGGCCACCGCGGCGTGGGGGAACTGCGTCGCCCAGGTGATGATCGGACGATCGAGGGCGAGGCCGTATTCGGCGGCGAAGGCGGCGCGGCTCTTCACCGCCCCCATGAAGGGTTTACGGTAGAAGTCGAAACGTGGGCAACCGCTCGTCATCACCCGGTCGGGCGTGATCGTGCCGTGGGCGATCATCGGCGCGGTGATGCGCCGTCCCCAGGTGTAGAGACGGTCGATCAGCGAGAAGTCGGCGACGTCGCCGCGGTCCATCTCGTGGAAGATCGGCCGGCCCGCGCCCTCGGTCGAGAGCACCACGATGGCGATCCCGGCCTCGCGCAGGGTGATCGCAAGGTCGTTGTAGGACTTGCCCCAGAAGTGGTTGAGCACGACGCAGTCGGGCCGGAACGCGGGGATCATGGCCCGCGCCTCGCGCGCGGCGACGATCAGCGCCCTGTGGCCGAGCCGCTCGAGATGAAGCTTGACGGCGCAAAGCGGCGGCAGATCGCGCCAGCGGTGATCGCAATAAAGCAGAACCTTCATCGGCTCACGACCGCCGCTCTCCGAATTCGACGACCATGACCGAGGTCGGATTGAGCGGGTTGATGGCGTCGCCCAGGAAGCGCGCCTCGACCACCTTGCCAAGCGCGGCGGCATGCTTGTGGAAACCGCTCAGGCGGTCGAGCCTCCGGACGCGAAGCCGCGCGAGCATGCAGCTCAGGGACATGCCCGGCCACAGCTCCTCGATCGGCTCCAGGAAGACCGCGGCCTTCGGACGCAGGGTTGCGATGTTGACCAGGCCCTCGACGAAGACGCGCGGCATCATCTCAAAGGCATGGACGCTCAGCACGACGTCGACCGGGCCGATCTCCGGCAGGGTCCGGGTGATGTCGCATTCCTCGTAGCGGATGGCGTGGCCGAAGCTCTCGGCGGCGCGGCGCGCGAGATCGACCGAGACCGGCGAGAGCTCGAGGCCGACCAGCGGGTTAGTGACGCCGTGGCGCGCGAGGTAAAGCAGGTTGCGTCCCGTGCCGCAGCCGATCTCGACCACCGCACCGTCGCCGGCATAGCGGCGCACGCGCTCCAGCATGCCCTGCATGCGCGCGTGCGTGGCGCGGTTGGGGTCGGTGAACTGGAGCCGGCCGTCGACATAGGCGAAATCGGATGGCCAGTTGCCGATGACGAAATCGTCGAACGAGCCGATCTCGATCTTCGAGCGACCGTCGTCGTAACCAGAGCGAACCCGCTCGACGGTGCGTTCGACACGCCGCAGCCGGCCGTGCCGCAGCAGGCCGGAGGCCGCATCCCTGAGCTGGGAATAGGTGGCATAGGCGAGGAATGTGGAGACGCGTTGGTTCGGCAGCTCGCGCTTGAGCACGTTCGAATAGGTCATGGTCTGGCGCCTTTCGCGACCGCCGTCATTTGATCAGGTCCCAGGCCAGCGGCGTGCCGCGGGCGATGGCCGCACGCGACCGCCGACCTAGGACGCGCCCGTAGTCGCGCGGCGGCAAGCCCGTCGCGGGCCTGATGCTGCGCACGTTCTGGGCCGTCAGGGTTTCGCCCGCGGCGATGTCTTCGACGGCATAGAGCGAGCGCCGGAACGCCGCGTTCGCGCGCTCGCTGGGCTTGACGTCGTAGTCGACCTGGCCGAGCGCCGAGAAGGCGGTGCGCACGTCGGTGACCAGCCGGGCGAACTCCTCGGGCTCCAGCGAGAAGGCAGCGTCGGGACCGCCGTCGGCACGGCGCAGCGTGATGTGACGTTCGATCAGCACCGCGCCCAGCGCCGCCGCCGCGACCGAGACTGCGGTGCCCAGCGTGTGGTCGGAAAGCCCGGTGGCCGCGCCGAAACGCCCCGCCATGTCCAGCAGGGTCCTGAGGTTCATGTCCTCAGCCGGCGTCGGATAGCCGCTCACGCAGTGCAGCAGGACGATGCCGCCATCGCCCGCCGCCCTGGCCGCGGCGACGGTCTCGGCGATCTCGTCCTCGGTCGCCATGCCGGTGGAGATGACCAGCGGCCGGCCGGTGCGCGCGCAGCGCTCGACCAGAGGAATGTCGCACATTTCGAACGAGGCGATCTTGTAGGCCGGCGCGTCGAGCGACTCGAGCAGGTCGACCGCGGCATGGTCGAAGGGCGAACTGAACACGGCAACGCCGCGCTCCCGGCCGCGCTCGAAGAGCGGCGCCATCCAGTCCCAGGGCGTATGCGCCTCCTGGTAGAGCTCATAGAGCCTGCGGCCCTTCCACAGGCCGTCCTCGACCACGAAGCCGGGGCCGTCCATGTCGATCGTCAGGGAATCGGCGGTGTAGGTCTGCAGCTTGACCGCATCCGCACCGGCCTCGGCGGCCGCATCGACGAGTTCCAGCGCGCGCGCGAGCTCGCCGTTGTGGTTGCCCGAAAGCTCAGCCACCAGATAGGGCGCGTAGCCCTGGCCGATGGCGCGGCCGGCAATCTCGATCTTGGGGGCTTCGGTCATCGTTCGCGGTAGACGTAGATGGTGAATTCGAAGGGAATGACGCTGAGTTTCACGCGGTAGTCGTGGCGCAGGGTGACGAAGGGCGACAGCGCGGTCTTGCAGAACGCGAAAACGTCCTCCGGGCGAGCGTAGTACAGCCCCTCGTCCTCGTAGTCGACATAGCTCGTGAGCATGTTGAACGCCAGACCGGTCTCGCAGGCCTCGAACAGGACCCTCGTGGCAGCGGTCATGAAGCCCCAGTTGTCGGAGATCCGGTTGTTGAACACGCCGTTGACCAGCGCCACGTCGAAGCGCTCGGCGATGCCGTCCGCGAGAATGTCGCGCCGTTCGAAGCGTGCGTCCGGAAATTTGCGGCCCGCCGCGTCGAGATGGAGCTGGGAGAGATCGTAGCCAGTATAGGCGCCGGTGTAGCCGAAGTCGCGGCGCAGCACCTCCAGGAGGTGCCCGGTGCCGCAGCCGAAGTCGAGCACACGGGCCGTGGTGAGGTCGCCAATCTCGCAGAGCCGGTGCATGCGGCGTTCCTGGCTCGCGGCGTCGCGCTGCTGGACGGCCGCGGGCGTGTCGCCGTGCTCCTCGAGAAGCCGGGCATAGTGCCGCTCCAGCCGCTCCAGTTCGTCCTTGAGATCCGTCAATTCAGGCTGCCTCCCTCCAGATTGCGGCGAGACCCTCGGCGATCCGCACCGCGCCGCGACCGTCGGTTGTGGCCGCCGCGGCGGCTGACATGGCGCCAAGAACGCCCGGCTGTGCGAGCTCGCCGAGCGCACGCGCGATGGCATCGGCCGCGCCGGAGTCGAGCGTGAAGACCCGCGCGCAGCCGCGTCCGGTCAAGGCCTCGCCCAGCTCGGTCTGGATGTCGCGCAGGACGAGAAGGATCATCGGCACGCCGAGCACGCAGAGCTCCAGTGTCGTGACACCTGGCGTCCCGATGACGAGATCGGCCGCGGCGAAAAGAGCCGAGGGATCA
>JAQCFD010000156.1 GCA_027618305.1 Pseudomonadota bacterium | reverse complement strand
ATCAGGTCATGAAACTTGTCTTGGGCTTGCCGGGCCAGCGACCATGGACCGACGACGCCAATGTTGAGTTCGACGGTGTCCAGCATGTTGGTTCCGGCGGCCGGGGCAGACGGGTTGGCGGGGACGACCCGGCGTGTTTCGGCGTGCACCGAGATGGCCCCGTAGAGCCAGCCCGCATAGGGCCGGTCAGTTGGGACGAGCGCCGTCGTAGTTTTATCCTCCGGCGTAAACATGCTTTGCCCGAGTGCCGCCCCGACGCGGCCCTGACGCAGACTGGCGAATGGATAAAGCATTTCCAGGACGTCCTTGACCCACGCGGGGTCGCCGTCACGTGCGCCCGAGACCCAGGACAGACGGAACCCGTTGGTGTAGTGCCGGTCGGTCTTCGAAAACCGGTCGTTCTCCCACTGGACGCTATAGGTGTCCTTCGGCGCTTGCGCCGCCGCCGCCGTGATCGCCAGCGGCCAGGCAACGAGCCCAAGCAGGATCGCCGCAGTGCGCATCAGTCCTGGAGGTGCGAGACCGAGAACGGATTGAAGCGCGTCTCCCGGTCATAGTGATCGATGCCCTCTGACCGCTTGAGCCAGTTGACGATGGCATAGGTGACCGGCGTTGCAAGGATCTCGTAGCCGATCTTCGCGATGGCCAGGACCGCGATCGTAGTCAACAGCATGTTTGACGGCAGGATTCCCCAGAACGCGATGATGACAAACACACTGGTGTCGAGGGACTGACCGACAACGGACGAGCCGATGGTTCGCAGCCAGAGCATACGTCCCTCCGTCGCCACCTTCAGGCGCGCCAGGATATAGGAATTCGCGAATTCGCCGATCAGGTAGGCAACGAATGACGCCGCGAGGATACGCGGCGTGCCGCCGAGAATCACGTCATAGGCCTCCTGGCCCGTCCAGAAGCCGGCCGCCGGCAGCAAACCGACAATGGTAAAGGCCAGGACGGCGAAAAGATTTGCAGCGAAGCCCAGCCAGATCACCAGCCGCACCTTGGCGAACCCGTAAACTTCGGTCAAAACATCGCCGATGATGTAGCTGATCGGGAAGATGACGATCGCGCCGGGCAGGATATAGCCCTCGATGTCGATCAACTTGACGGCGGTGATATTCGAGACAAGCAGGCAGGCGACGAACAGGACGGCAATAATCAGGAAACGTGTGGTATGTCCGGGCATTGCGGGGCGCACTCTATGAGTGAATTGGCTATGACGTGGCTAATGGCAGGCCGGACGACACGGTGTCAATTGGCGGATGCGCTTGTGGTGGAAATTCAGTGAAGACGTCTGACTTTGATTTCGAACTTCCCGGCGAGCGGATTGCGCAGAGACCCGCCGTTCCGCGCGAATCCGCACGTCTGCTCGACCTGCGCGACGGCGTGTCGGACCACGTTGTTCGGGAGCTGCCGGATCTGCTCGAGCGCGGCAGTCTGCTCGTGGTGAACGATACCCGGGTGATCCCGGCGCAGCTCGAAGGCCGGCGACGTGAGGGACGGATGTCCATCACCCTGCACAAGCGGCTGAGCGATACCGAGTGGCTGGCCTTTGCGCGCCCGGCGAAACGCCTGCGGCCGGGGGATCGCATCGATTTTGCCGAGGGTTTTTCTGCAGACGTGATTGCGCGCGGCGAGGGCGGCGAGGCGCATTTGCGCTTCGATATGGAAGCCCAGGCTTTTCGCGACGCCCTCGGACAGCACGGCCGGACACCCCTGCCGCCCTATATCAAGCGCGCCGACGGACCCGACGGCCAGGACACGCATGACTATCAGACGATGTTCGCGGCCCGCGAGGGGGCCGTCGCGGCACCAACCGCGGGTCTGCATTTCACGCCCGAGCTGATGGCGGCGCTCGCGGGGGCCGGGATGGAAATCGCGACGGTGACCCTGCATGTGGGGGCCGGGACCTTCCTGCCGGTCACGGTCGAGGATGTGCGTAAGCACAAGATGCATGCCGAGTATGGCGAGGTTGACGCAGAGACTGCTGCGCGGATCAACGCGGCGCACTCGGCGGGGCGGCCCGTCGTGTCGATTGGTACGACGGCGTTGCGGGTGCTGGAATCCGCTGTGGATACAAACGGGCAGGTCGCGGCGTTTCGCGGCGATACAGAGCTGTTTTGCGTGCCCGGGTATGAATTCCGCGCCGTGGATCAATTGTTTACGAATTTCCATCTGCCCCGTTCGACGCTTTTCATGCTGGTTTGCGCATTCGCGGGAACGGAGCACATGCGGACCGCCTATCGCCATGCGATCGATCTGGAATACCGTTTTTTCTCCTACGGCGACGCGACATTGCTGCGGCGCGCCTGACCCTACAGAAGCGCCGGCAAGTATGAGATGATTGTCCCGGCGGGATTTGCATGAAGGGCGCGGTGACATGAGTGACGAGATTTATGACGGGCTGACCCAACTCGGCGGCGGACCCACAGCGTTGCCGGCATCGCCGGGCGAGGCCAAGCTGGAGCGGGTGCCGAACCCGAAACCTGGGACCACCTATCTGGTACGGTTCGCCTGTCCGGAGTTCACCTCGCTGTGCCCGATCACAGGCCAGCCCGATTTTGCCCATCTCGTCATCGACTATGTGCCCGACGGATGGCTGGTAGAGAGCAAGTCTCTGAAGCTGTTTCTCGGCTCCTATCGCAACCATGGTGGCTTTCACGAGGCATGCACGGTCGATATCGGCCAGCGGATCGAAGAACTGCTGGACCCCGTATGGCTGCGGATTGGCGGCTACTGGTATCCGCGCGGCGGCATCCCCATCGATGTCTTCTATCAATCCGGCGAGCCGCCGGCCGGACTTTGGCTGCCCGATCAGGGGGTCGCGCCCTATCGCGGGCGCGGATAGGAACGAATGGCCGATCCGGCCCCCGAGACGGTTTCTGATCCTGGGGCCGACCCCGGCGCGCGCATTCGTGAGAAAGCACGCGCACTCGGCTTCGATGCGGTCGGCTTCGCACCCGTCCGGCTGGCGCCCGAAATTCGTGAAAATCTGGCGACTTTTCTGGCCGAGGGCCGACATGGCGATATGGACTGGTTGCCGGCGAAGGCCGAGCGTCGGCGCGAACCGGCGGCGCTCTGGCCCGAGGCGCGGTCCGTGATCGCGCTCGGGATGGCTTACACCCCCGATCCCTCCGCCTTCGACAGCCTGGACCAGCCGGGCATTGGCCATCTGTCGGTCTATGCCCGCGGGCGCGACTATCACGACGTGGTCAAGAAACGGCTCAAGGCGCTGGCTCGGTGGATTTGCGAGGAGTTTCCCGGCGACGTGAAGGTGTTTGTCGATACCGCACCGGTGATGGAGAAACCGGTGGCTCAGGCCGCCGGCCTGGGTTGGCAGGGCAAGCACACCAACCTGGTGTCGCGGGCGCACGGATCGTGGCTGTTTCTGGGGGAGGTGTTCACCACTCTGGATCTGCCCGATGACACAGCTGTTGAGGATCATTGCGGGTCGTGCCGGCAATGTCTTGATGCGTGTCCGACCAATGCGCTTCCCGCGCCCTATCAGATCGATCCGCGCCGTTGCATCTCCTACCTCACAATCGAGCTCAAGGGACCCATTGATCGTGAACTGCGCCCGCTGATCGGCAACCGGATCTATGGCTGCGATGATTGTCTGGCCGCCTGCCCGTGGAACAAGTTCGCCGCTGCGGCACCTGTGACGGATCTGCGCGCACGCGAAGAGTTCAATGCGCCGCGCCTTGCTGATCTTGCACGCCTCGATGACGCGGCATTCCGCACGTTCTTCTCCAGGACCGCGATCAAGCGTGTGGGGCGGGACAGGTTTGTCCGCAACGTGCTGACTGCGCTGGGAAATGTGGGTGGTGAGAGCGCCGTGGATGCCGCCCGCGAACGGCTGGACGATGCATCTCCGCTGGTGCGCGGGGCTGCCGTGTGGGCCTTGTCGCGCCTCCTGTCGGCGCAGGCGTTCGCGGACCTCCGCGCGCAGCATTTTCCCGAGGAGGCCGACCGCCATGTGCGTTCCGAGTGGACGGCGGAGGAGACTCCCGCCGCTGCGCCGCGTTAGTCTTGGCCAAATTCGATGGGGGAGAAGACAGATGAGCGTATCGGTATCGGACCTGGTGCATGAATTCGTGGCGCTGCATGACGATCAGGTGGAATGGCAGGAAGGTGAGGACGTCAACGATCTCCTGTCTTTGCCGCCGGGCGTGAAGGTGAAGATATTCAACTACGATGCGGAGATGCAGCGGGTCGATATGAAGGTTCGCTTCCCGCCAGGCTATGTCGAGCCCGAGCATAGCCACAAGAGCTGGCACTCGATCATGGTGCTGGCCGGTCGGATGTGCGTCGCCGGTAAGGATCTCCGGCCGGGCGACTATGTGTTCGGTGGCAACACGCTGCACGGCCCCTATGAGTATCCCGATGGCTGCGAGGTCTTCACCGTGTTCATGGGCGAGGGCACCCAGCACGAGTGGGATGAAGACAAGCATCTGGCCCATGAGAATAGTTGGGACGCGGAAACCGATGCAGGCAAGGACGGGGTTGCCAGGCAAGCGGCAGCGCGATCCGGTGGCAAGGTCAGCGCGGATTCGGACTGAAGCGCGACCATGTCGACCTATTTTTTCTATTGCCGGGACAAGTCGGACACCGCTGGGCTCCGCAAGACTGTCGTCGAGGCGCATTGGGCCTTCATGGACAACTATGCAGACCGGATGGTCGCGCGCGGGCCGACCCTGACCGATGACGGCAAAACCCCGACGGGCAGCATGCACGCGGTCGAGCTGACCGACGCGGACGCGGCGCGGGTCTTTGCTTATGAGGAGCCCAACTACAAGGCCGGTATCTACGACGATGTTATGGCGTGCCGGTGGACCAATGCGCTGAAGCGCACAATGTGGGACTTCGAGGGTGACCCCGATGCCAACCAGCGTTTCCTCTTTATCGGCCATGGGCGCGGCGGCGACGACGTGACGGGGCGGCGCAACGAATTGCTGCAGGCACACCGTGATTTTCTGGCGCCACCCGAGAAGATGCGCCAGCAGATTCTGCGCGGCCCGCTGTGGGACATGGCAGGTGAGATCTGGCTGGGCAGCCTGTTTTTGCTCGAAGCGTCGGACCGAGAGGCGGCCGAAGCGTTCTTCGACGGCGAGCCCTACACCGCCGACGGACTCTACGAACGCACGGAATTGCACAACTGGCGATTCGGTGGTCGGCAGTAGGCCGAAACGTCGAGCCGCTCGCACGTCCACCAACCGTTGCACCTGGCGTGCGGGGGGCTTACATAGACGCCCGTCCGCCCATCCAACCTGTTGAGAGTACGCCCGTGAACACCCCGCAATATGTCTATGTCATGAAGGGCCTGACCAAGGTCTTCCCCGGCGGCCGCAAGGTCGTTGAAGATGTCTGGTTGAGCTTCATGCCCGGCGCCAAGATTGGCGTCCTGGGCCTGAACGGCTCCGGCAAATCGACCCTGCTCAAGATCATGGCGGGTCTCGACAAGGAATATCAGGGTGAGGCCTGGGCCGCCGACGGGCTGAAGGTGGGTTTCCTGCCGCAGGAGCCCGATCTCGATCCGGACAAGGACGTGATGGGCAATGTCATGGATGGCGTTGCCGAGACCAAGGCGCTGCTCGATCGCTTCAACGAAGTGAGCATGCGCTTCGGCGAGGATATCACGCCGGAGGAAATGGACGCGCTGATCGCCGAACAGGCCGATCTGCAGAACGAAATCGATGCCAGTGACGCGTGGGAACTGGATCGCCAGATCGAGATCGCCATGGACGCGCTGCGCTGCCCGCCGGGTGACGCTGACGTCTCGAAGCTTTCGGGCGGTGAACGCCGCCGGGTGGCGCTGTGCCGCCTGCTGCTGTCCCGGCCCGATATGTTGTTGCTCGATGAGCCGACCAACCATCTCGATGCGGAATCCGTCGCCTGGCTGGAGCGCTTTCTCGAGGATTATTCCGGGACTGTCGTGGCCGTCACCCATGATCGCTATTTCCTCGACAATGTCGCCGGCTGGATCCTCGAGCTGGACCGCGGCAAGGGAATTCCGTTCGAGGGCAATTACAGCGGCTGGCTTGAGGCGAAAGGCAAACGCCTGGCACAGGAAGAACGCGAAGAATCATCGCGCCAGCGCACGATCAAGCAGGAGTTGGAGTGGGTGCGCCAAAGCCCCCGGGCACGTCAGGCCAAGAGCAAGGCCCGTGTGGATGCCTATGAAAAGCTCGTCGCGGACAGCCAGGACAAGGGCCCCGAGGGGCAGCAGATCACGATCCCGCCCGGCCCTCGCCTGGGTGACCTGGTGATCGAGGCGGACAGCATCCGCAAGGGCTTCGGCAATCGACTGCTGATCGATGATCTCAGCTTCAAGATGCCGCCGGGCGCGATTGTCGGTGTGATCGGTCCGAACGGTGCGGGTAAAACCACGTTCTGCCGCATGGTGACGTCACAGGAGAAACCTGATTCCGGGGACTTCCGGATCGGCGAAACTGTGGTGCTGGGCTATGTGGATCAGAGCCGCGACGCGTTGTCGGAAGGAAAGACGGTGTGGGAGGAGATCTCCGACGGGATCGATGTGATCGAGCTCGGCAAGCGGAACGTGCAGAGCCGCGCCTATGTCGCGGGCTTTAATTTCAAGGGGTCCGATCAGCAGAAACCCGTCGGGCAGCTGTCGGGTGGTGAACGCAACCGGGTACATCTCGCGAAGGTTTTAAAGTCGGGCGCCAACTTCCTGATGCTCGATGAGCCGACCAATGACCTGGATGTCGATACGTTGCGCGCGCTCGAGGAAGCGCTGCTGGGATTTCCCGGCTGTGCGATTGTGGTCAGCCATGACCGTTGGTTCCTCGATCGGATCGCGACCCACATCCTGGCATTCGAAGGTGACAGCGAGGTGGTCTGGTTCGAAGGGAACTACGAGGCCTATACCGAGGACCTCAAGCGTCGCAGAGGCGCGGACGCGAACCAGCCGCACCGGATCAAGTACAAGCCACTCCAGCGCTGATTTTTGGGTATTCGCGGCCGTTTTCGCATGATGGCGCAGGGACGGCGTTGGACGGGGCTAACTGTCCCGCATCTCGCGCAGCCGTTCGAGCAATGACGACAGCTTGCGGCCGTTGTTGAGAATGACCGAGTTGAACTCGTCGCGTTGCGTGTTCGCCATGCTGATGCCCGCAACTTTCACGTCGACGATCTTGATCACGTCACCCTGGCTCGCGACGCGCCATTCGATGTCAACGGGTGAAGTTGGGCTTGTGAAGAACTGACTGGAGACCAGCGCGACTTTTTCCGGGCCGGTTGTCGGCTCGTCGGTCGCGCCGCGCACCTCGAACGATTGTCCGGAATAGAGTGAGAACCGGTCGGCCCATGTGGAGACGATGACGTCTTCGAAAAGCACGAGATATTCTTCACGCTCCTGCTTGGACGCGCCGCGCCAGTACCGGCCCAGCGCGAATCGCGCAATGCCGTCCACGGCGAAGCCCTCGCGGAACAGGCTCCTGAACTGCGCGCGCCGTTCCTCGACGGTTATCCCGTCATCGGTAAGCGTCGAGATGGCGCGAGCGGACAGCGACTTAATGAATGAAACGGATGCGTCCAGATGCCCGTCGGCGCGCGCTGCGGGCGCGACGAAGAGTAAAGCGAGGACAATGACGAACGCCGGAGTGAAGCGGGCGATCATACTACCCAACCCTACTGGCCTGACGCGGTTTCTTTGGCGCCCGGGCGTTCGTCCATGTCCAGCCCAAGTGTCGGCGCCGGCTGAACCGGCGTCGAGCTACCATTGAGAACCTGCGCGGCGCGTTGCTGGCGGTACAAGCTGCGTACCGCTGCGTAGTAATCGAGCGAATTAGCCTGCAGGTCCCGGACCTGATTCACATTGTTTGAGCGCACCACGACCGCATTGCCGGCCGCACGGCCGATCGTGACGGGGGTGTCGGTAACCCAGCCCACGGGATCGAAGAAGAAATCGCCGATCGTGCCAAATGTGTCGCGCACCGAGGACGG
>JAQCFD010000155.1 GCA_027618305.1 Pseudomonadota bacterium | reverse complement strand
ATACCCTGTTCGCTGGGATTATCCCTGACCTCCGTCGCCCTGTAGCTAGTGTAGGTCTGTACCGCTTCCCTGAGAGAGATGGAGTAGTACTTCACACCCCGTTCAATATGCGCATGCAGTTCCAGATACAGCGCCTGTCCACGCTCAATCGCTGTCTCTCTGATTTTGGTATGCAGGCTCTTCTGTACGTACTTATTGTCCGCTGTGAGCCACACGCGGAACTGCCAGTTCTCTCCGCGTCTGAAGACCACAGCCCCGTTCCTGTTCTCAAAAATGGGGACTTCGTCTTCTGCAAAAAACTGCTTCTTGGCCATCACACTCCAGACCGCAAAATCTGCCCCTGTGCACTATGCACAGCAGTAGTGCACAGATTGTCCAGGTTCTTGTCTAAGTGCTAATGCCAAAGCCCAGAGCAGTCAACGGCTTAGGTATTTTGTTAAAGTCTTGTCTAAGTCAATGTATTGTTATTATTCAACGGCTTAACAGGTATTTTTTACTCCCACTCGATGGTCCCCGGCGGCTTCGACGTGACGTCGTAGACCACCCGGTTGATGCCGCGCACCTCGTTGATGATGCGCGTCGCCACCCCGGACACAAAGGCATGCTCGAAGGGATAGCTGTCGGCCGTCATGCCGTCGGTCGAGGTGACGGCGCGCAGCGCGCAGACATGTTCGTAGGTCCTGGCATCACCCATCACCCCCACTGTGCGGACCGGCAGCAACACCGCGAACGCCTGCCAGATCGAATCGTAAAGCCCGGCCTTGCGGATTTCGTCGAGATAGATCGCGTCGGCCTGACGCAGCATCTCCAGCTTCTCGCGGTCGAAGTCGCCGGGCATCCGGATCGCGAGGCCGGGCCCCGGGAAGGGATGGCGGCCGACGATCTCGTGGGGCATGCCCAACTCGCGGCCCAGGTCACGCACCTCGTCCTTGAACAGCTCGCGCAGCGGCTCGACGAGCTTCATGTTCATTCGCTCGGGCAGGCCACCCACATTGTGATGGGACTTGATGGTGGCGCTCGGGCCGCCAAACGGGCTGACGGATTCGATGACATCGGGATAGAGCGTCCCCTGGGCCAGGAAATCAGCGCCACCGATCTTCGCCGCCTCCTCCTCGAACACATCGATGAAGGTACCGCCGATGATCTTGCGTTTCGTCTCCGGATCCGACACCCCGTCGAGCTTGTCGAGGAACATGTCCTTCGCGTCGCGGACAACCAGCGAGATGTTGAACCTGTCGCGGAATACCTTCTCGACCTCTTCCACCTCGCCCTGACGCAGCAGGCCGTGATCGACGAAGATGCAGTTCAGCTGATCGCCGATCGCCTCATGGATCAGCACCGCCGCGACGGAGCTGTCCACGCCCCCCGAAAGTCCGCAGATCACCCGGCCGTCGCCGACCTGCGCGCGGATCTTCTTGATCTCGGCATCGCGGAATGCGGCCATGGTCCAGTCGCCGCGGCAGCCCGCGACGTGGTGGACGAAATTCGACAACAGGCGCGACCCGTCCTTGGTGTGCACGACTTCGGGATGGAACTGGACGCCGTAGAATTTACGCTCGTCATCCGCGATGGCCGCGAACGGTGCGCCACGGCTGGTTGCGACGGTCCGGAACCCTTCCGGCAGCCCGGTCACACGATCGCCATGGGACATCCAGACTTCGGGCACGGTGCCCGGGAGCCAGACCCGGTGGAACAACCCGCAATGGTCCGTTACCTCGAGGATCGCCCGGCCAAACTCCTGTTCGTCGGAATCCTCGACCGTCCCGCCCAGCGCGTGACACATGAGTTGCTGGCCATAGCAGATTCCGAGCACCGGCACGCCGCACTCGAAAACAATCGGATCGATTGTCGGGGCCTCGTCCGCCATCACGCTGGCCGGCCCCCCCGACAGGATGATCGCGTTGGGCGCGTAATCCTCGATGAAGGCCTTATCGATCCGGAAACAGGGGTGAATTTCGCTGTAGACACCGGACTCACGGATCCGCCGCGCGATCAGCTGTGTGACCTGCGAACCAAAGTCGATGATGAGGATTTTTTCGGAGACGGGAAACGATGTGGCCATAGGGATATTTAGCCGATTCGAATTCGCCCCGCACTAACGCTGATTGGCTTCATCCACAGGCAAAGGTGCGACGCCGCGCGCCTTCACGGTCGACGCGTCAGGACCGCCGCATACATGCCGTCCGTATTATGCCGTTTCGGGGTCAGCACCAGGTCCTCGTTACACCCCAAACGCGCAATCATCTCAGCCCCCAGAACATCCTCGACGGGCAGGCGCTGGAAGTCCGGATGCCGTGCGAGGAAGGCGTCGACACGTGCCCCACCCTCACTCTCGAGCACAGAACAGACGGCATAGATGATCCGACCGCCCGCACGCAGCATCGTGGTGGCGGTATCGAGGAGTTTGTCCTGCTCGCGAGTGTAGGCAGCAATCGTCTCGGGGCTTGTCCGCCACCGCATATCCGGGCTGCGCCGCCATGTGCCGGTACCCGAACAGGGGGCATCGATCAACACCCGGTCCGCCCAGTTTTTGAGCTCGTCGGGGGCCTGGTCTGCCGGAACGGCGAGGCTGCGTACGCCCGCAACACCGAGCCGGGCAGCCCGCGGCGCCATATGCGAAAGCCGGGAGTGCGAGACATCGCAGGCAATAATGTCGGCCTGGTTCCCCGACACTGCCGCCAGCGCCAGCGCCTTGCCGCCCGCCCCCGCGCAATAGTCGATCACCCGCAGGCCCGGGGTGGCATCCACCAGCATCGTGACCAGTTGGCTCGATTCATCCTGCGGCTCGATCATCCCTTCGCAATAGGCGCCAAGCTGCTGGAAATTGCCGCGCGCGGTACCGCGCAACCCAGCCGGGCCGTAGGGGGTCGGGTCTGCGTCATACCCATCTGCCGCAAGCCGTGCTTGCGCTTCATCACGGGTCGCGCGAAGGGCGTTGACCCGCAAGTCCACGGGTGCCGTCTGGTTCAGCGCGGCCAGTTCATCGGCCGCAGCCTCGCCCCATTGATCATGAAACAACCCATACAGATCGGCCGGGCAATTGCCGTCCACATGGTCCGGTGCGGCCGCCAGATCCAGCGTGCGGATGGTCTCGGCAACGACCTGCTCATCGGCGTTCAGGGGCGCCGGACCATAGCCCGTGCCGTCGAACAGTGATTCCACCTCACCCGGCGTCTCCAATGCGAGCCCGGCGATGGCGCGCATCCGGGGACTGTCCGGGTCGCCGTTTGCCGCCTGCACGACCCAGCGACGCAGCGCACCGGCACGAAAGTCTGCGTAGACCGACTCCCGAATGGCGCGCCGGTCCCCCGACCCGGCAAACCGGTGCCCGCGAAACCAGTCGGCCAGCACGGCGTCGGCGGGCGCGTCGCCGCGGCCGATTTCGGTCAGGATATCAATGGTGGCGGCGGTGCGCGCGGCGGGTGTCATGACAAATTGCGCCGGCGAGGGGCCGGGTCAGGCATTCTGCCGATAGTTCGGCGCCTCGCGGGTGATCGTCACGTCATGCACATGGCTTTCCCGCAGGCCCGCATTGGTCAGGCGCAGGAAGCGGCAGTTCTTCTGCATGTCCTCAAGCGATCCGTTCCCGGTGTAGCCCATGGCGGCCCGCAGCCCGCCCACCAGTTGATGGACGACATTCAACGCCGGGCCTTTATAGGCGACCTGGCCTTCAATGCCCTCGGGGACGAGCTTGTGCGTTTCGGAAATTTCCGCCTGAAAATACCGGTCCGCAGACCCCCGCGCCATCGCGCCGAGCGAGCCCATGCCGCGATAGGATTTGTAGGATCGGCCCTCATACAGGAAGACTTCGCCCGGGGCCTCGTCGGTGCCTGCCAGCAATGATCCGATCATCGCGCAGTCCGCGCCTGCCGCGATCGCCTTGGCAAGATCGCCAGAATATTTGATGCCGCCGTCGGCGATCACCGGCACGCCGGTCTTGTGAGCAATACTGGCAACCTGCTCGATCGCGGTCAGCTGGGGCACACCCACACCGGCCACGATACGCGTCGTGCAGATCGAGCCCGGACCGATCCCGACCTTGAGCGCATCCGCGCCGGCGTCGATCAACGCGGCGGCGGCTTCCGACGTCGCGATATTGCCACCGATGATCTGGGCCTGGTTGCTGAGGCGCTTGATCCGGGATATCTGGTCGAGCACACCGCGTGAATGGCCGTGTGCCGTGTCGACCACAATCACATCGACCCCCGCATCCAGCAGCGCCTCGGCGCGTTCATAGCCGGCATCACCCGTGCCCGTGGCGGCGGCCACGCGCAGGCGTCCTTTTTCGTCCTTGCAGGCGTCGGGATAGGCCCGGGCCTTTTCAATATCCTTGACCGTGATCAGGCCGACGCAGTGATCGTCCGAATCAACCACGAGAAGCTTCTCGATTCGGTGCTGGTGCAGCAGTTGCTTGGCCGCCTCCATATCGACGCCCTCACCGACCGTGACCAGCTTCTCGGTCATCAATTCCCTGATCGGCTGGGAAGGGTCGCTTGCGAAGCGCACATCGCGGTTCGTGACGATACCCACCAGCTTGCCGCCTTCGCGCGCCACCACCGGAATGCCGGAGATCGATTCCCGGTCCATGATCGCCAGCGCATCGGCCAGCGGCTGGTCGGGGTGGATGGTGATCGGATTGACCACCATGCCGGATTCGAAGCGCTTGACCTTGCGGACCTCGTTGGCCTGCTCTTCCGGTTCGAGATTCTTGTGAATCACGCCCAGGCCGCCAGCCTGCGCGAGCGCAATCGCCATCTCCGCCTCGGTGACCGTATCCATCGCCGCCGACAGCAACGGAATACCCAGCCGGATGGTCTTGGTCAGTTGTGTGGAGGTATTCGCCTCAGAAGGCAGAATCCGTGATTCCGCCGGCTCGAGCAGAACATCATCAAACGTCAGTGCGTCACGGATTTCCATGCCAACCCAGTCTCAGAGGAATCGAGAGTTGACGCGGCTTATATACACAAGGCGCACGCATGGACAAGCGTTCGTACGGTGGACTTGAAAAACCCGGCTATCCGGCGTCCTTGAAGCCCGTCCCCACGAGGAACAACTCAACCGAGTCGCTTCGGCTTGCTTTCGGCTTGAATCGACGGACGGACTCGAACCTTTTCGTCATGGCTTCGAACAGGGCCGGCTCGTCGGCGCCCTGGAAGACCTTGGTCACGAAACCGCCCCCCGGGAGCAGCACTTCACAGGCAAACACAAACGCCGCTTCCGCCAGCGCCAGGGTGCGCAGATGGTCGGTGGACGCATGCCCCGTCGTCGACGTCGCCATATCCGATAACACCAGGTCGACCGGTGCGCCAATCGCCTTGCGCAGGCGCGCGACCGCATCCTCGTCCTCGATATCGCCGACCAGAATCTCCGCCCCCGCCAGAGGCTCCATCTCAAGAATATCAATGGCGACAACGGATTTCGCGGCGTCCTCGGATTCCACCCGCTCGACCGCGATCTGGGTCCAGCCGCCGGGGGCGGCCCCCAGATCTACAACCCGTTTACCCGGCGTGAGGAGCTCGAACCGCTCATCAATATGCAGCAGCTTGAAGGCGGCCCGTGAGCGATAGCCATCGCGTTTGGCCGCCTGCACATAGGGATCATTCAGCTGCCGCTGCAGCCAGCGGGTCGACGACAATCTGCGGCCCCGCGCGGAGCGCACCCGTTCAAATTTCATGCGCGAGCCGTCGTCTCCCGATGATTTGCGACCACGTGACATTTTCGGCTCAGATCCCGGCCCGGGACGCTTCGCGGTCGGCGGATCGCATCAGGCCGTGGAGAATTCCCTCGCGCAACCCACGGTCGGCAACGCGCAGCCGGCCGACGGGCCAAAGTCCGCAAATGGCGTCCAGCACCGCGCAACCCGACACGACAAGGTCGGCCCGCTCGGGTCCGATGCACGGATGTGCCGCGCGGTCTCGGCGGTCGAGCCCCAGGAGGTGATCGCGCGCGCTGCCAAGCTCCGCAAATTCAAGCTGCCGGCCGTCAACCCGGTCCCGGTTGTAACGCGGCAATTTGAGGAACACGCCGGTCAGGGTCGTCACGGTGCCCGAAGTCCCGACCATCTGGACGGCGCCGTCCGCCACGAGCGCAGAGATACTGTGGCGCGCATCGAAGGCTTCCAGCAGATCACGGACATGCGCACAGATCTGGCTGTAGAGCTCCGGTGATGCGCGGCCATCTTTGTCCTCGCCGCACCCGAACCGCTCGCTGAGGGTCACCACCCCGCACGGCACCGAGATACAATCGATGATCTCCGTATCCACTTGATCCGCAGTGCCGGCCACATGGTGGAGCTTGAGCCAGGTGATCTGGGTGCTGCCGCCCCCGATATCGAACAGCAGCGCATAGGCCTTGTCGCCCTGTGGCACATCATAGAGCGGTGAACAGCCAATCAGGGCCAGTTCGGCCTCCTCGGCTGCCGCGATGACTTCGAGATCGATGTTGGCCTCGGCCCGCACCCTTTCGATGAACGCCGCGCCGTTCTCCGCTCGGCGGCACGCCTCGGTCGCCACGGCGCGCAGCCGGGTCACCCCGTTGCGCTCGACCTTCGAGCGGCAAACGTGCAACGCCTCGATCGTGCGGTCCATCGCCTGCTCGGTGAGAATGCTCGAATTTCCCAACCCTTCGCCGAGCCGCACGATCCGCGAAAACGCATCGATCACATGAAATCCGTCCACATTGGGCTTGGCCACGAGAAGCCGGCAATTGTTGGTCCCGAGATCAAGCGCCCCATAGACATGCTGCCAGCGTCCGTCGCGACGCTGACGGGTCTCACTCTGTGCGTGTCTGGTACGTCTCGATGCCACCGGGCTCTCCAAGGACGGGATCAGGGCAATCCCAAGTGCCTGAAACTACACGGGCCGCACGCGATCAGGAAGCCTTCCCGGATCGCCCTAGCTTCCAGGCGCGATAGGCGGCCGGCACGCAGATCGCGCAAGGGCGGTAACCCGCCCCGCGTGCGGTCTTTTCGTCGCGGAAGAACACCCTTTGGGGCGCGTAATGCCCCTTCGCCAGCCAGCGCAGGGCGTTCGGGCAATCGAGCCGCCCGTATATGCGCGAGCGTCGATGTCCCCCAACTGTCCCGGGGGTCGCGCTTTGGTAACTGCGGCCGGTTTCGTCAATCAGTCGATAATTTATATGTGCCACGTTGTTCGCCTACACACGCTGGCGCAGGTATGGTAAAGACCGCGCCGAGTTGGCCATTGGGGGATCGTCTAATGGTAGGACAGCGGACTCTGACTCCGCCAGTCTAGGTTCGAATCCTAGTCCCCCAGCCATTCTTCATAAGACCGCCGATCGACCATCAGGTCGAAGGGCGATCTCAATGAAAACTCTAGCTTTTTGCCCCTGAGTTGCAGGTTCGAAAACACGAAGGCGATCAATTCGCGCTTCTGCTCGGTTTTCGAACGCTCGAAAAGGCGGGAAGCCTGGGAGGCCACGGAAATCAGGCTTTCCAGCGTGGTCCGGAACCCGTCCTCGCCCTTCTGGTGCTGCTCGATCCGCATGGCGAGTTCGACCTGAAGCTCTTTCAGCTCGCGCGCCTTTTTGTCGTACTCGTCGCGCGTAATGCTCTGATCCAGCCGGAGGTCGAGCAGGGTCGCGAGCTTGTCGCGGTTTCGATCATATTCGCGCCGGTGACCGGCAATGGCGTCCTCGTGGAATTGCCGCTCGGCGCCGTGGCTGGCCTTCAGATGGGCCAGGAGAGCCTCCAGGAGCGTCTTGGGCACCTGGATGGAGCGGAACACGGCCTTCACCTGCTCCAGCACCTCGGCCTCGGGCACGAAGAGCTTGCGGGCAGGGTCCTTGGGGTCGCGGCAGATCAGGTAGGTGTGCCGGCCCTTCTTGATGTCCGAGGTGACCATCCGACCGGAGACCGCGCATTTCACGAGGCCGCGGAAGACGAACGGCTTCTCGGAATAATGGGCGGTCGTGGCACGGGTGCGGCCTTCGGCGACCGCTTGGCAGCGATCGAAGAGCGCCTGGCTGAT
>JAQCFD010000154.1 GCA_027618305.1 Pseudomonadota bacterium | reverse complement strand
CGCCAATCTCAAGGGCTGCTTCTTCATGTGCGACCGGGTCGGTCAGCACATGATCCAGCGCGGCGGTGGTGGCAAGATCGTCAACATGGGCTCGGGCGCGGGCGTTGCGGGCCGGTCGAACTATCTTGTCTATTCGGCGGTGAAGGCGGGCGTGATCAACATGACCCGCTCCTTTGCCGTCGCGCTTGCGCCGCACGCGATCAACGTCAACTGCCTGGCGCCGGGAAACACCGCGACGCCGATGAACGAGAATGTGCGCACCGAGCCCGAATACGCCGAGATCTACGCGACCATCCAGGACAAGACCCCCAGCCAGCGCGCCTTCGCCGACCCGCGCGAGATGGCCGGCGCGGTCATGTTCCTGTGCTCGGACGATGCATCCGCGGCCTACGGTGCGATGTTGCTCATGGATGAAGGCGTTTCGGCCGGATACTGAATTCAGATACGCAGAAGGAAGGAAAGACCATGGAACTGAGAAACAAGGTGGCACTGATCAGCGGCGGTTCGTCGGGTATCGGCGAGGCGATCGCCCGGAAGTTTGCCTCCGAGGGCGCGACCTGTGCCGTGATCGCGAGCTCGAACATCCGCAAGGCCAACAAGGTCGCCAGGGAGATCAAGCGCAAGTCGAAGGGCTATGTCTGCGACGTGACCAAGCCCAAGGAGACGGAGGCGACCGTCGCGAAGGTGCTGAAGAACCACGGCAAGATCGACATTCTGGTGAACGCGGCGGGTGTCTTCTACCCAACCCCGGCCGGCGACACGAAGCCCGTGGATATGAACCGCATGGTCGATATCAACCTCAAGGGCCAGTGGAACATGATCAACGCGGTGTCGCCGCATATGGTGTCGCGCAAGCGCGGCAACATCATCAACATGGCGTCGGTCGCGGGCATGGTGGCCCTGCCGTCCTACGGCATGTATTGCGCGACAAAGGCCGGGATCATCATGCTGACCAAGTGCATGGCCGTCGAGCTTTCGCGTTCGGGCATCCATGTGAACTCGATCTCGCCGGGCAACACCGCGAGCCCGATGAACGAGGATATCCGCACCGACCCGGCGCTCAAGCCGGTGCTCGATTTCATGGAAATGCTGACGCCGTCGGGCCGGACCTATTCGTCGGTTGAGGAGATGGCCAACGCGGCCCTGTTCCTGGCCTCGCCGAAGACCGGCAACCCGATTTACGGCGCCAACTTCACCCTCGATGAGGGCTTCGCGGCGGGGCTGTTTATCGCCGGGTGAGTTCAAGCCGCATGCTTCGACAAGCTCAGCATGAGGCATTTGCCAAGGTCTGTTGCCCCTCATCCTGAGCCTGTCGAAGGATGGGGGATCATTCGCCCATCGGCGGCATTTTGGCGAAGCGCGGCAGGCTGTCGTCGAACCGGTCCCAGGGCTGGGCGCTGGATTCGAAGATATCCATCTGCGGCGCGAACCCGCTCGGGTCGTCCAGCGTGATCACGTGCAGGAACACCAGCTCCTCGCCCTCGATCTGACCCATGATCGGGGTGCCGCAGGTGGGGCAGAAGGCGCGCATCGATTTACCGCCGCGATCGTTCGTGATCGTGTAGCGGGTCATATCCCCGGTGACCGAGAAGGCCGCCGCGGGCAGCCCGATCCCCGGCAGATGGGTGCTGCCGCTGGTCATCTGGCAGTGGCGGCAGTGGCAGTTCACCGCGAACAGCGGCTCGGCGTCGCTCTCGTAGCGCACGGCGCCGCACAGGCAGCCGCCTTCGATCTTCTTAGTCATGGGAACTCCTTACACTTCATCCATCGGCGGCAGTTTATCGAACTTCGGCAGTGCGGGGTCCATATGCGTCCAAGGCTGGGCGCTGGAGGTATAGACTTCCATCTGGGGTGTCACCCAGCTCGCGTCGTCGAGGGTCACCGCGTTGAAGGCGGCGGCGCCGAAACCGTCACTGATTCCATAGACATAAGCGCCGCACTTCGCACATGAGAACCGGTGCACGGGTGTGCCGCGGTCCGATGTCTGGGTATGTTCGATCGTGTCGCCGGTCACCGTCACATCTTCCCGGTGGACCGCGACGGCGGTCGTGAACGGGGCGCCGCTCGCCCGCTGGCAATGGGTGCAGTGGCAGTTGAACGTGACCATGGGTTCGGCGTCTGTCGTGTAGCGCACGGCGCCGCACTGGCAGCCGCCTTCGATCTTGTGGGTCATCTTGTTTGTTCCTTTCGAAGGGTCATTCGTAGGAATTTCGGGGAAACCAGCCGTCGCGCCCCTCGGGTGTCATATCGAGCAGGTTCCACACCGGCCAAATCATATCCGCGTGACGGGGATGCTGGCCTTCGACGGCGGGGGCGTAGAGCAGCTCCGAGCCCCAGCTGTGGAATATCCCGTCGGGCGTGCGCCGGAACACGTTGATGACCGGAATCTGGTCCGTGCCGTCTCGCTCGGCCACATAATCCGTGTTGTAGCTGGTGCCGTTCGTGGACAGCAGCCGCACATTGCGCCAGCCGCGCGATCGGGCCCAGGCGCGGAAATCCGCCACCGGGGTCTTCGCGAAGACCGTAAAGTTCAACCGGTCCGAAACATGCCGTTCGAGGCCGTCGAGACCGTCGATCAGGGATGTGCAGGCGGGGCAGGGGTTGCCGCCTTCCGGATACATGAACGAGTAGACGATCAGTGTGTCCTTACCGGGCGCAAACAGCTCGGAAAAGCGGGTCTGAGTCTCACTACCGTCGGCCGACAGGTCGCGCGGGCCTTCGATCAGCACATAATCGTCTTTCAAGGCGCCGCCGAGCGGCAATGTGCGGCGGAGCGCGGCGACTTCCTCGACCTTCGCGCGGAGCTCCATTTCCGCGACGAGGAGCGCGTCGCGAGCCGTGCGGTAAGCGCCGCTTTCGTTGGGGAACCTGTCGTCATGCAGGTGAGTCATGGAATCTTGCTCTATAATTAACTGATAGGTTAAGTATAGAGGGCGTCGATCGAAACACAACGACGAAGTGCAGGTTCAGGTGAGGTTGGTTATCACGATGTAGAGACCCAGCACGAACAGCGCAGAGAGCAGGATCTTGCGAAACAGGGCTTCAGGGATGCGCTGGCGGATCTTGGCGCCGAGATAATAACCGCCCAGGGTTGGCAGGGATCCGAGCGCCGAGGCGACGCCGATCTCTTTGGTCAGGAGCCCCTGATAGGCAAAGGCGACGGCGACCATCGAGGAGCCGAGCAGGAACAGGATGCCCATGGCCTGGATCAGCATGTCCCGGGAAAGGCCGAGCGCCTGAAGGTAGGGCACGCCGGGGATGACGTCGGAGCCGGTCATGCCCCCGAAAATGCCGGTCAGACCGCCGATGACCGGAGACATCCATGTTTCGTGGCGGCCGGGTGAGGGCATGCGCGGCGCGATCAGGGCATAGGTGGCGTAGACCACCAGCAAAACCCCCAGCGCGGCGGCCAGGTGTGCGGGGTTGGACGCGGCGAGGATCTCGGTCCCGAACCACACGCCGACGCAGACCATGACGAACAGGGACCATGTCCGCCGCAGGGTCTCGCGCAGCGGCGGGCCGCCGAAGACCTGCCAGATGTTGGTGGTGACCGCGGGCAGGATGATGATGGCGATGGCGACAGGCAGCTCGATGATCGTGGCCAGCAGACCCAGCACCACGATCTTCATGCCCATGCCGACGGTGCCCTTCACCATGCCGCCCAGGAACAGGGCGAAGAAGGCAAAGGCGAACTGGAAGGGGGAGAGGTCGAGCAGGGGCATGGCGAAGGAAGCGATGACGGCCCCTAAATCTCCCACTCGACGTTGCCGTCCATGCCGATGTCCTGGCCGGTGATGTGGCGGCCGGCGTCCGACGCCAGGAACACCGCCAGATCGCCGACTTCCGTAGGGTCGATCCAGCATTTCAGCGAGATGAATTCGAGGAACTCCGCCTCGCGTTCTTCGGTCGTGATGCCCCGCTCTTTGGCCTGATTGGCGACGATGCCGCGGCCGCGTTCGTTGTCGATCAGGCCCGGCAGGATGGAATTGCAGCGGATACCGAAGGGGCCGTATTCGCGGGCCACGGTGTGGGTCAGGCCCAGCACGCCGACCTTGGAGGCCACATAGGGCGAGCGCAGGGGCAGCGCCACCTTGGCCGAGGCGGTCGAGATGTTGACGATACAGCCGGATTTCTGGGCCTTCATGTGGGGTGCCACGTTCTTGATGCAGTAGAACATGCCGTTCAGGTTGACCCCGATGGTCCGGTCCCAATCCGCGTAGGAGATATCCTCGAGGGCCGCGCGGGGGCCGCCTATACCGGCATTGTTCACCAGCACATCGACGCCGCCCATGTTTTCGACCGCGGCCGCGACCAGGTCCTCGACGTCCTTGGGCTCTCCGACGTCGGCCAGGCTGCCGCTCACGCGGTCATCGCTGGCGATCACCTCGTCGAGGAATTCCTGCTGCACATCACAGGTGTGGACCCGCGCGCCGGCGGCCACGAACCGTTCGACGATGGCGCGTCCGATACCCGAACCACCCGCCGTCACAATCACGCGCTTGCCGTCGATTCCGTTAGACATGAAGTTGTCCCCCTAATACCTTGATTGTTATTGCTGTTTGTTTCCTGAAAGCTCTTTCCACCGACCCATAATTGCCGCGAGCTCCTCGCGCAAAAGGTCGACAAAGCGTTCGGCGGCGCCGGTCAGCGGGCGCCGCGTTTGGCGGACCAGATAATACTCCACTGGCGCCTTGGGGCGCACGATCGGATTGATGATCAGGGCGCCCGTATCGGCGGCGTCGATTACCGAGGCGACCGCGGTCAGTGTGGACCATCCCGAATGGCGGATATATTCGAGTGTGGTGTTGAGGCCATCAGATTCGATCATTGCCTCCACGGTCAGTTCGGCGCGGGCAATCTGGCTGTCGATCATCCGGCGTATTTCGTGGCGCTCGGTGGGCAGGACCAGGCGCAGCGGCGGCAAATCCTGCAGGCGAATGCGCTCGAACGGGCGCATCCCGGATCCCGGCCCGGAGACAAGCGCCAGTTCATGCTCGGCGATCAGCGTGGCCTCGATCCCCTCATGTTTTACCGCACTCGTCACGACGGCGAAATCCAGTTCACCCGCGACGACCCGCTCGGTCAACGTCCCCCCATAGGCCTCGTCGAGGGTCAGCTCCACATCGGGATAGGCCTCGGTGAACCGGGACAGTGCCGCGGGCAGGGCGCTGCGCGAGACCGACGGCACGGTGCCGATCGTAATCGCGCCCGTGACGTTGCCCGCCAGCTCGCGAACGGCCATCTCGGTGTCGGCCACCGAGTTGAGGATCGATAGACCGCGTACATACAGGCGCTTGCCGGCGACGGTCGGCTCCACGCCGCGTCGGTTGCGGGTGAACAGGGACACGCCCAGTTCGTTTTCTAGGTTTCGGATTTGCACGGAAAGCCCGGGCTGGGTGCAGTTGGCACGCCGCGCGGCGCGCGAAAAGCTGCCTTCCTCATACACGGCCACGAACTGTTCAAGCTGGCGAAAATCCATCCGCCAACCATAATTCAGGACTATGCCGGGAGCCAGTCTCCATACGTGTGGGTTGTGGACCTAGGCGGCGACATCCGGGGCGCCGGCGCGGATCGCGGCCCAGGCGGCGGCCGAGCGCTTCAGGGCATTCTCCAGGCGGGTGACCAGATCGCGGGCGGCAAGGGACAGGGGCTTCTGGGTCTGGTGGACCAGAAAGAACTCGAAACTGGTGCGGATATCGATAATCGGGCTCACCGAGAAGGCGCGGCTGTCCAGATCCGCGACCACTGTCGTGACCGGCAGGATGGCCGAGAAGTCCGTGTTGCGGATGAATTCGAGTGCGCCAAACAGGCCGTCGATTTCGACGACCCGGCCCGGCGTAATGTTGCCCAGTTTGACATGACGCTCCAGCAGGGTGCGGAGACTGTGCTGGGCCGACGGCATCACGAGGTTGAGCGACGGCAGACGCTTGATGGAAACCGGCTCCAGATGGGGCATGCCGGCCTTGTTTCCTGATATCATCACCAGCGGTTCTGCCGACAACACCCGCATTTCCAGCCCGTCATGGCGTGGCGGTTCGGTGCCGACGGCGAAATCCAACTCGCCCGACATGACCCAGTCCGTCAGAGTGCCACTGAAGGCCTCGACAACCCGCAGTTCCACGTTCGGCATGGTGTCGATGAACGCCGGCAATACCTGCGCGAGAACACCCTTTGTCACAGTGGGGATGAGGCCGACATCGAGGGAACCGGACACGCCCGAGGAGAATTCCCGCATGGTCTGGGCGGCACTTTCCACATCGCCGAGAATCTTTCGGCAATCCTCATAGAACCGGTCGCCGGCGGGGGTCGGGCGGACGCCCCGGGCGTGGCGCTCGAAGAGCTTCACGCCGACGGAGCCTTCAAGCGTCTTGATCTGCTGACTGAGGCTGGGTTGCGCGATATTCAGGCGTTCGGCGGCGCGGTTGATGCTGCCGTCTCCGTAAACGGCCACGAAGGAGCGAATCTGCTTGAGGTCCATCGGCTTACTTCCAGGTTCCAGCTATATGTTCATATAGTATGAACCTATAGCTTGCATTGAAAGTTAGTATTTGTGGATATGCCGGGGCCTTCATAGGTTCATTGCAACAGGAAATGCCGATCAACGAGAGGACCAGAAATGGCCAAGCCCAAAGTAATACTGCAGCTTTACCCGATGTTCCCGGCCGATGGTGAGGAAGACCGCAAGGCCAAGCGGCCGCTCGGCAACGATAACGAGATGTATCACCGCATCGTCCATGAGTGGACTGACATCGTCAAAGAAGCCGACAAGATGGGCGTGTGGGGCATCGGTACCATCGAGCATCACTTCCATTCGGAAGGTTACGAGGTCGGGCCGAACCCGGGCATCCTGAACGCCTATTGGGCGAGCCTCGTGGAGAACGCCCATGTCGGCGCACTCGGCTATGTCATGGCGACCCACGATCCGCTGCGTGTTGCGGAAGAGACGGCGATCCTGGACCATCTGACCAAGGGCAAGTATTTCGTCGGCTTCGCGCGTGGCTATCAGTCTCGCTGGGCCAACGTCATGGGCCAGTACACAGAATCCCCCGCGACCGTTTCCGACGGTAGCGCGGCCGATGACCGCAACCGCCAGATCTTCGAAGAGCGGGTCAAACAGGTGATCGAGGCCTGGACCCAGGAAACCGTCCGTACGAAGGGTGAATTCTACGAAGCGCCGTATCCGTTCGAGACCGGTGTCGAGGGTTACCCCGCCTGGGAGATCGCCCGCGATGCCGGTGCCGAGGGCGAAATCGGTCCCGACGGCAGCGTGCAGCGGGTCTGCGTGGTGCCGAAGCCCTATCAGAAGCCCCACCCGCCGGTATTTGTGGCAGCTTCCAAGAGCCAGGCTTCGATCGATTTCTGCGCCCGCAACGGGTTCATTCCGACCTACTTCATGCCAACGAAGGGTGTGGTGGAACTCTCTGAATATTATCACCGGGTGGCGAATGAAAGCGGCTTCAACGTGCAGCTCGGCCAGAACCAGAACATCGTACGCTGGCCGCACATCACCAAGACGTCGGAAGATTTCGACCGCAAGCTGCGGGACTATGACCTCGACATCTACAAGAACTTCTACGGTCCGTTCTTCCCGCAATTCCCGCAGGGCAATGAGGCAGAACTGATCCAGGGCATGAAGGACTCCGATATCTTCGTCGGCGGTACGGTCGATGAATCCATCGCCGGCTGGAAGAAGATCTACGACCAGGTGCCGTGTGAATACATCACGCTGATCTGGCATTGGGCCCAGCAGCCCAAGGACGACATGATGGAAGAACTTCAGCTGTTCATGGACAAGGTCCTGCCCGAGCTGGAAATTCCTGACTTCCCCGAGGTGGCTGCCGCCGCGGAGTAGTTGATCCGGGATATGATGAATGTTCAGGCCGCTCCGATCCGGGGCGGCCTTTTCATTTCCGGGCGTTGACCGGTCGCGTTTGCCGGTGCGAACGTGCGCTTAGGTTTTCTGGGGGAGACAATGACGAAGCAGCAGGACGCACTCGGTGTGGCAGTGATCGGTTGCGGGCGTATCGGCTCGTTGCG
>JAQCFD010000153.1 GCA_027618305.1 Pseudomonadota bacterium | reverse complement strand
GCCTGGCTGACCACGAACTCCAGATTGGGCGCCCGGTACATCTCCACGTAACGGTTGGAATCGCTCAGCGTGCCCAGGATCGCCGTGCCATAGCGGTACAGCATGTGCACCGGCGAATGCCCCTGCTTCGGATAGGTGATCCTGGAGAACTGCCCCTCCATCGAGAGCGCGTCCCACAGAAACCCTTCCGCATGGCCGTCGATGATCGCGTCGGGCAGCCGCAGGCGCGGGATTTTCTGGGTCGACGGGTTCATCGTCGGCAGTTGCGGCATGCGCTGATAGAGCGCGCCCGCCATCGCGGTGTTGTTCAGATCACCCGAGATGCCGCCCTCGGCATAGCCGGGGAAATAGAAGCTGAAATCATGCGGCACGCCGAGCTGGAGATTGCTGACATTGATCCCGGGTTTGCCCAGCCCCTGCATGCCCATCAGGCATACCAGCATCCGGGTCCACTGGGTGCCTGTCGCGTTCCGCGCGGCCCCGCCAAACGCGTTGCCCATGCTGCCGGCCGCCAGATAGGTGCGTTTGGACGCCCATTTTCGGGCCAGCGCGCGGACATCCTTGGCCGGTACGCCGGTCTCGGATTCCTGCCATTCCGGGGTCTTCGCGATCCCGTCCTCCATCCCCAGGATATAATCGCGCCAGGTCTCGAAGCCCTTGGTCCGTGTCGCCACATAATCCTTGTCGTAGGTGTCTTCCGTGATCCAGACATGGGCAATAGCCAGCGCCAGCGCCGGCGAGGTGGTCGGCTTCGGGGCGATCCACTTGCCGCCGAGGAACTGGGCCGTGTCGTTGTAATAGGGATCGATGTGGACGATCTCGATGTCGATATCACGCAGCCACTGGCGCCGGATCGTGCCCTCCTGGCCGCCATAAACACCGCTGGTCGATTCAGGGTTGCTCGACCAAAAGACGATCATCTCGGCATTCTCGAGACAATCCTCGATCGTGCCGAAGGGCTCGCCGCCGCCGACCCGCAGGCTGCCGCCCCAATGGTGCATGGCGCCCCAGTACCAGCCTTCCCAGCTGTCGGGGTTGTGGTGCACCTCGGTCGTGCCGATGGCGTTCATGAAGCGAAGCTTGGCGCTCAGATAATAGCCGATGTTGCCCCAGTTATGGTGCGAGCCGTTGCTCGACGCGATCGCACCGGTGCCATGCTCGCGCTTCATGCGCTTGATCTCGCCTGCGACGATATCGAGCGCCTCGTCCCAGCTGATGCGTTCATAGCCGGACACGCCCCGGTTCTGGATATTGCGCGCGCCATTGGGATCGAAATCGACCCGCTTCATCGGGTAATGAATCCGGTTCGGCGCGTTGACCATCGCCTTCCAGTTCAGCGCATGGGGCGACAACATGCCCTTGCGCGGCGGCGTGAACTCCTTGCCACGCGCCTTTATCGTCCAGGTCGCCGCATCCTGAGAATCGAATGTGACCGGTGTGGTCCGCAGGATTTCCCCATCGCGGACATAGACAAACAAAGGGCCGCCATTGGTCATGGTACAGAACCGTGTGGTCCCGTCCTGCATCCTGCGCCCGAAACGCCAGCCCGCCGACAGCGCGGACATCACGGTTTGCGCGAACCAAACCGCATCATCATCGGGGCCTTCGAGGCGCACGAGGAAATTCTTCAGCGCGTCGATCTGCTCGAGTTGGTCGATCGGCGGCATCAGCAACCGGGCGCCGATTTTGGCCGTCTTGAATACCAGCGACACGCCCGGCGCGTTATGCAGGCCCGCGCCCGAGCGCACCCGGCCATTTTCAAAGATGATGTAGCGACCTGACGTACCGTCCTCGCTGCGGATCTGAACGACGAGATTTCGTTCGCGCAGGCGCGCGCGGAAGGCCGGATAGCGCCACCCGGCGACCCGGAACATCCACGACAACCCCCAAAGGATGATCTTGAACTTCATGCGTCTTCCCCAATTCCGCGACGGGTGCGCCTATTCGGCGGTGTAGCCGCCATCAATGTAGAGTGTATGGCCGGTGACATAGTCGGACGCCGGCGACAGCAGATAAATCAGACCACCCATCAGATCGTCGGTCTCCGACAATCGCCCGACGGGAACGCGCTCCAGCATGGCTTCGCGCGTGGCCTTGCCCGGGTCTTCCTCCGAGAACATCCATTCCGACAGCGGAGAGCGGAAGACCGTCGGCCCGATGGCGTTGATATTCGCGTTCTTGCCGCCCCACTCGCAGGCCAGCGCGCGGACCATGCCGTCCAGCCCCGCCTTGGACGCGCAATAGCCGGTGTAACCGGTCGGTAAGCCGTGCCGCCCGCGCGTCGACGACACGACAACGACCTTCGAACGGCCGCGTTCGGCGGGCTGTTTGACGAACTGCCGGCCCGCCGCCTGACAGGCCAGCCAGTAGCCATCCAGGTTGGCGGACATCACGTTCCGCCAGCGCTCATAGGATTGCTCCTCGATATAGCCGACATCGTTCATGCCGGTGGCGACGAACATCAGATCGAGCGCGCCATACGCCGCGGCCGCGGTGTCCACGATGCTCGCGGCGTTCGCTTCGGAATCCGGCAGGCCGGCGGCTATCGCCACCTTGGCGCCGGTCGCGCGCAATTCCTCGGCCTTGGCCTCGAGCTTCTCGGGATTGATGTCGGCAATCGTCATGTCGCACCCCATTTGCGCCAGGGCCGTCGCGGCCGCGCCGCCGAAAGATCCGGTCGCACCCATCACGAGGGCGGACTTGCCCGAAATATCGAACATGGAAAGTGGTGAATTCTGAGCCAAGGTAGGTCCCCCGAGTTGGTCATCATTGTTTGTTGGTGTGCAGACTAACCGGTTTTTCACTCCGGCTCACCAGTGACAGGTCGACAGCGCCCATCCGGGTCGGAAATCAGGTGCTCGGTTGCACCGATCTGGTCTGGATGCGCCAGGCCGTGCCGGTCGAAGCCTTCGTTACAAAACATCTGGCGGAGCTGCGGGCCGCTGCCGATGAAATCATCGCGGCGTATGACGGGCCCTGGATCTCGGCGCTAGTTCCCTGCAAATGCCAGCCGGCCGCCCGCCGGCAGTCCGGCGAGCTCTGGCGGGGCAATCCCGGCAACCTCGAGGATCATTTTCTTCAGAACCGCCTCGGCGAAACTGATCGTCTCATCGACCGTCACGACGAACGCCCCGGTGCCGCCGATGATCTGTTCGCGGAATTCCGCCTCCAGCGAGACCGCGCGCAGCGGGCGCGTGCTACCCGGCCGGCTGATCGCCAGACCGTTGATGGTGATCCCCGCGCCCACCGCGTTACCCCGGGCGAGGGACAGCGGCATGCCGCCGATATTTCCGGCGTCGGCGGAGATGTCGATGATCCGCCGCAATCCCTTATACGGGTTCGCCTCGATCAGGTTCTGGGAATAGGCGATGGCATTGCTGATCGAGTTGTAGCCCCAGGCCTGTCGCGGGGCGTCGACCAGCGCCGCGCTGAAGGCAGCGGCCGAGTCCGGCCCGTCGATGACGGTCCAGTCCACGATCGTGGCCTGGGATTGCGCGCTCCCCCACTCGACATAGGTGATGACGGACTTGCCGTGGATGCCACCCGTCAGCAGTTCGAGGACCCGCGGGTTGCGCACGGCATTCGCATAGCCTTCGCGTTGCAGGCGCAGTTCGGCGTCGTCGATCGATCCGGAGCCGTCTGCTGCTAGGACCAGTTCGAGATCCACCGGCTCTTGCGCCGCGGCCAATCCGGAAGCGGAAATCCCGCCCAAGATCATCGAGACGGCAGCAATCCTTTTGATCAGTCGATAGTTCATAGCTCTCCCCGAAAATGTCGCCCGGCCAACAAAGCCAACATATCCAGCAAAGATTAGAACCTCTATTCTCGATCCGCACACTAGAAAGAAGGCCATCATGCGCATCTCCGAAATCGACCCCGACGCCCTGACGCCCGAGCAGCAAGTCATCTACGACCGGATCACCGCCGGACCGCGCGGTCAGGTGCGCGGCCCCTACCAAGCCTGGCTACGCAACCCCGGCTATTGCGACCAGGTCGAGAAGATGGGTCACTATCTGCGCTTCGCCGCGATCCTGCCGGGCAACCTGCGGGAGTTGGCCATCATCACCGTGGCGCGCCACTGGAAGGCCGAGTTCGAATGGTTCGCCCATGCGCCCGTCGCCCTGCGCGAAGGTGTGTCCGAGGAGATCATCAACGCGATCGAACGGGGTGATGCGCCGGTGTTCAAAGACAAGAACGAAGCCGCTGTCCACGCCTTCGTGGGTCAGCTTCTGGCATCGGGTCATGTGGATGATGGCGCCTATCAAGGCATGGTCGCGATGGTCGGCGAGGATGGCGTCGTTGAGATGATCGGGCTGGTCGGTCACTACACCGGCGTCGCCATGACTCTGAACAGCTTCGCGATCACACCACCCGAGGGCGAGGGGCCTAATTTCGACGCCACCTAACCTGTCTCTCTAGAAAACCTCGAACAGACCCGCCACGCCCATACCGCCGCCCACGCACATGGTCACGACGGCACGTTTGGCGCCACGGCGATGGCCTTCGATGAGCGCATGCCCGGTCATCCGATTACCGCTCATCCCATAAGGGTGGCCGATAGATATCGAGCCGCCGTCGACATTGTATTTCTCCGGGTCGATCCCGAGCGTGTCGCGGCAGTAGAGCGCCTGGACGGCGAACGCCTCGTTCAGCTCCCACAGGTCGATATCGTCGACCGTCAGCCCGTTGCGTTCGAGAAGCCGCGGCACGGCAAACACCGGACCGATGCCCATCTCGTCCGGCTCGCAGCCCGACACCGCCAGTCCCAGATAACGCCCGAGAGGCTCCAGCCCGCGCTGTTCGGCGAGCTTCTCATCCATCACCACGCACGCACTGGCGCCGTCCGACAGCTGGCTGGCATTGCCGGCGGTAACCGAACCGCCTTCGCGCACGGCGCCCAGTCCGGCCAAGCTCGCCGCGTTCGTGGTCGGCCGGTTGCATTCATCGCGATCGAGGGTCACCGCCTTCTCGCTCACCTCGCCGGTCTCGCGATCCTTGACCATCATGGACGTCTCGACCGGGATGATCTCATCGTCAAACCGGCCGGCCTGCTGGGCCGCGGCGGTGCGCATCTGGCTCGACAGGGCATATCCGTCCTGGCTCTCCCGGCTGACGTTGTAGCGCTTGGCCACGGTCTCGGCCGTGTCGAGCATCACCATGAAGATCTCGGGTTTCACCTCGCGCACATGGGGATCCTCGACCCGCATGTCGGCCTGATGCGCCGGGTCGAGCGCGCTGATCGCCTCGATCCCACCGGCCACCGCTACCGGCACCTGATCCATGACGACCCGGTTCGCGGCCATGGCGATCGACTGCAGCCCCGACGAGCAGAAGCGGTTGATCGTGGCCGCACCCGCCGTCACCGGGATGCCCGCCCACAGAGCCGCATGGCGGGCAAAATTCTGTCCGGTCGCGCCCTCGGGGTTGGCGCAGCCCATGAGCACATCCTCGACCATGTCGGGCTCGATCCCGGCGCGTTCGACGGCGTTCCTGATCGCGATACCACCGAGCATTGCCGGCGTGGTGTTGTTGAAGGACCCCCGATAGGCCTTCCCGATGGGGGTCCGGGCGGTGGATACGATGACGGCACGGGTCATGATGTTCTCTCCTCTTGGCCCGGCCTATACATGGCCGAAGCGCCAGCGTTCGATTGTGAGGCTGCGGCCGTCGGGGCCGCGCGACAGGGGTTCATCGGCCAGGAACGTATCCGCGCCGGGCCGGCCGTCCGCATCGATGACATACAGCGCGCCGGTCACAGCCGCGCGCGTGTCGTCCAGCAGCGCCCCGGCAAACACGAGCCAGTCTTGATGCCGGGCCAGAAAATCCGCAACGCCCGCCGGCACTACATCGGGCGATTGCGGGTCAGTGCGTGCGATCACAACGAACTGGGCCCGCCCGTCGGTCTGGGCATAGTCGCGCTGGCGCACATCTGTCCACGGGCGCAGCGGCTCGATATCGATCCGGCGAAATATCTCGGCCGTCGTATAGGGATCGGTGTCGATATAGGCCTTCGTGCTGGCACGATCGGGGAAATCAACAACCCGGAAGCTGCCATTCGCGTTCGACCCGTCGCCGACCATCATCGGTCCGGAATACCAGGTCTCGGCCTTGAACTTGTCGAGATGGTCGATATGTGCGGCGATGGTTGCCTCGCGGCGCGCGGCCATGTCCGGCTTGGACACGCATTTAATCATCCATTCCATGGGACGCCTTTCAATCAGTCTGTGTAGGACAGCCTCGGTCAATCGGTCTGCGGAATTGCTTCGGCCAGGCGGGGCGCCACCCGCGCCACATAACGGTCATAGCCCGGCGCACCGGCCAGCAGCATGCCGATCGGCATATCCCCGGCACCCAGCCCGGACGGCATCGATACAACCGGTCCGCCGAGCGCGGTCCAGGGCGCAATGAACCGCCGGTCGCCCGTCCACTCCAGCCCCTTCGGCGCGGTGGCCGGGGCCGCCGGCCATAGCACCAGGTCGCTCGGACGGATTGAATCCATGAACGTCACGCGCATGGCGTCGATCTGGCGCCGCTCGGCCTGATAAATCACGTCGTCGATCTCGTTGCCATCGATCACCGCCTGGCGCAGGACCGCACCCACCTGGTCTTCGGGAAATTCCAGCAGCCCGGCATGTACCCGCGCCAGCTCGTAAACGGTCGTATGGCCCTGAAGCTCGTTGAGATCCTCGAGCGAGATCGGGGATGTCATTTCCACCACGTCATGGCCCGCATCCCGCAGCCGGGCAGCCACATCATCGCGTGCCGCGATAATTTCATCGGCCGCTTCCACCAGGAAGGGATCGTTCAGCACGATCACCCTTGTGTGTTGGTCGAGATCCGCATCCGCCCGGCCATGGGGCGGCCGCACCGCGTCGTAGAGGTAACAGGCGTCCGCAACCGACCAGCCGAACAGGCCCGGTGTGTCGTAGACCGGTGCGAGCGGCGCGATGCCGTAAGTGGCCATGCTGCGGGTGGACGGCTTGAAGGCGGCGATACCGCAATAGGCCGCGGGCCGGTTCACCGATGCCACGGTCTGGGTACCGATCGCCGCGGGCACCATGCCGGCACCGATCGCCGCGCCCGATCCGCTGCTCGACCCACCCGGCGTGTGCCCGATATTGTGCGGGTTGCGCGCCGGCGACGGGTCGTAATAGGCGAACTCGGTCGTGTGGGTTTTCCCCAGAATGATCGCACCGGCAGCCCGCAGGGCAGCCACGATCTCCGCATCGGCGGAGGCCGGTTGCGCGTCGGAACGGGTGCGGCTGTTGCACCGGGTCGGCCAGCCGGCGACGTCACAAATATCCTTGATGGCGATCGGGACACCATGCAGCGGGCCCCGCAGCATCCCGTCATTGGCCTCGCGGTTCATCTCGGCGGCGACGGCCAACGCCCCGGCAGAATCCACCGAGACCCAGGCCTTTACATGCTCATCGACATCCGCGATCCGGTCGAGACAGGCCTGCACCGCATCCATCGGGGTGCTGATGCCGGCCCGGATATCGGCGGCAATATCGACGACCCGTCCGGCTGATGCCGCGAAGGAGACCTGTTCCGCCATGATGCCGTTCCTCTCGAATCAAACTGCGCAACAAGGCTAGCATATCCATTCCCGGACAGGCAGAATCGAGATCGGATCATCGTATGCGCATATCGTGCGCAGACGGCCACACCCCGACCGACGTCAGAGTTTCGGAATGTCGAGAAAAGCCTTCGTTTTCATCACACTCGGAATGATTGTCCTGGCGGCCTGCACCCACCGCAGGGAGTGGACCACCCATGACATCACGATCGTCACCAATCCACCCGGCGCACGGTGCAGCTTCGAGCGCGACGGGCTGACCACCCGCCCCAACAAAACCACACCGTTCGACATCACCCTGACCAACGTCGCGTCAGACGTCATCATCCGATGCACCGCCTATGGTTTTCATCCCGTTGCAACCAGGGTCACCCGGCGTTTTCGGGGCACCATCGAATTCAACCTGTCGCCGGACGCGCAGAATCAGCGCTAGACGGTACGCATCATCAAACCGCGAGAGAATCGTCCGGCGCGCCCGTCGGATCGAAATGTGGAAT
>JAQCFD010000152.1 GCA_027618305.1 Pseudomonadota bacterium | reverse complement strand
CGGTCGATCCCGAGAAACATGAGCACGTCCCGACCCATTGGGAAAAGACGGTCGATGCGATGATGATGCTGCTCTTCGATCAGCGTCGGCGTTTGGCACGTGTCGATGAATCGCGCCGGATGCAGGAGGCGTTGGGCGAGGATTATCACAAGTATCCGTATTACGAACGCTGGCTGCAGGCGATTTCCTGGCTGATGCTGGAGAAAGGCGTCTACACCCAGGAGGAGCTTGAGGCCAAGAAGGCCGAGGTCCGGGCGCGTCTGGAGGCGGAAGGCCATGGATCCTAAGTTCCGGCCGGGCGACAAGGTTCTGGTGTTACAGCGTGATCAGCCAGGGCATGTGCGGACCCCGATGTACGTGCGTGGCAAGACAGGTGTGATTGAGCGCATTGTCGGTTCCTTCCCCAATCCCGAAACGCTGGCCGTTGGCCATTCAGGCTTGCCCTACAAAATGCTGTACCGGGTGAACTTCAAGCAGGGTGAGCTCTGGGACGATTATGACGGGGCGCCCGAAGACACGCTTGAGATTGAAATCTACGAACATTGGCTGGCGCCGGTTTAGGCGCGCGGAAAGCGGTGACGACATGAGCGAAACACACGATCATTCACACGATCATTCACACGGTCATTCCCACGACCACCCGACGCACACCCATGACGGCAAGCCGATCCAGGAGGATCCGCTGCCATCGCTTGAAGCACAGATTCTCGAAGCCTCGGTGCGTGAACTTCTGATCGAAAAAGGGGTGATTTCGTCGGACGATGTACGGCGCGCGATCGATCAGGTTGAGAGCCGCACACCGGCGCTTGGTGCGAAGATCGTGGCCCGCGCCTGGGATGATCCTGAATTCAAGGAAAAGCTGATGTCCGACAGCGATGAGGCGCTGATGGCCTTTGGCATCGACATGCGTCCGACCGAATTGTGCGTGGTCGAGAATACGGACGAGGTCCACAACATGGTCGTCTGCACCTTGTGTTCCTGTTATCCGCGACCGGTCCTCGGCATTCCGCCGGCTTGGTACAAGCGGCGCGACTATCGTTCGCGTGCCGTCCGTGAACCGCGCGCGGTCTTGCGCGAGTTCGGAACCGATATTCCCGAACAGAAACAGGTCCGTGTGCATGACAGCAACGCGGATCTTCGCTACCTGGTGTTGCCGCAGCGCCCGGACGGCACCGACGGCTGGGATCAGGAAAAACTGGCCCGTTTGGTGACACGCGATGCCATGATTGGGGTCAGCGATGTATTGGCACCGGCGGATATCGACGACTAAATCGCTTCTCAAAAACGAGAATCCAGGCGATTGATTGTGGTCAGTCGACGGTCTGATCGCGTAAGTCTGGGCGCAATCCGGCGTTTTGGGGAATGTGTTGGGCTTGTATGACCCGACAGGGTGACGATGGGGAATACGCCATACGCGGCGTGGGGAGTTTACGGGTGATCGCAGCGCGAAAGATGCTGGGCAAACTGTTTCCTGAGCAGCGCGAATTGATCGTGCGCTCGGGCGGGCAGATCCGCTATCTGCGGGTCAGCCGGCATGTTCAGGTCGGCTCGGTCACGCTGGTGGCGGCGGTTCTTGTCTGGACGGCTTTCTCGACAGTCCAGTTCTCGTCGCACAACAATATTCTGTCCGCCCGAAACGACCAGATTTCGGCGCTGCAAGACCAGAACGCCCGCTTCGCACGCGAACTGGCTCAGGTGCGTGATCGCGTGGATATTCAGCGGCGCTCGTTGACCGCGACCCAGCAAACGACAGTCGATCTGGAAACGTCCAATCGGTCCCTGGAGGACGAAGTCGGTGCGCTTCAGGCGGCGCTCGATGCACAGAAGCAGCACGGCGATGCGCTTGCGTTTTCCTATATGGGCGAGGTGGAAGCAAAGGCGCGTCTCGCCGCTGAGACCGAAACACTTGCGCGCTCGCGTGAAGAACTTCAGCAGCAGCTTGTCGAACGGCGACACGAACTTGCATCGGTTGAGGAATCGCGCCGGGCATTGGATGCCCAACTGGCGGAATCGCGGGGTTCACTTGCAGATCTGAAGTCAAATGTCGTCTCGATCGAAATCGCGCGTGCGGACTTGCAGGCGAGCCTGGATGCCAGCAACCAACGACTGCATAGCGCGATGGGTGAAAAGCTCGCGATCGACACAAAGCGACAGGCGCTCGGCGAACAGGTGGCGGATCTGTCGGCGCGTCTCGAATCCCTCGAGACGGCCCAGCTGGGCATCGTGTCGCGGCTGGGAGAGACGGCGGATCAGAGTGGCGAGGCGCTCCGTAAAACGCTGGATCTGGCAGGTCTGGACGTGGATCGTTTGCTGGACCGGATGGCGCGCGCCGCAGGCGAGGGACGCGGCGTCGGTGGTCCGCTTCTGGCAATTGACGGCGACGCGATCGAGCGCAGCCCGGGCGCGGGACTTGCCCTGCAGCTCGCGACGGTCGAACGACGGATCGATGACCTGCAAAGCCTGCAAAGCCTGATGGAACATCTGCCCCTGGCGGCGCCACTCGATGAATTTCGGGTGACCAGCAACTTCGGACGCCGCGTTGACCCCTTTACCAAGCGGTTGGCATTCCACTCCGGTGTTGATCTGGCCAGCCGCCGGCGTGCGCCGGTGCGCGTGACGTCACCCGGAATTATCACCTTTGTCGGCTGGAAGGGCGGCTTCGGCAAGATGGTGGAAGTCGACCACGGCCTGGGCGTGCGCACACGTTATGGCCATCTGTCGGCAATTTTTGTGAAGCGCGGTCAGGAAGTTGATTTCCGCGAGAAGCTGGGTCTCGTCGGCAGCACTGGTCGCAGTTCGGGTGAGCATTTGCACTATGAAATTCTGGTCGATGGGCGCCAGAATGATCCGTCGAATTTCATCAAAGCGGGGCAGTATGTTTTCAAAAACTGACCGACCAGGCACCGGCAATGGCGTGCCATCGATCATCAGCGCGGACATGAATGTGTCCGGCGATCTTTCAGGTGATGGTGTGATGCAGATCGACGGGACGGTCAACGGCGATGTCCGCTGCGCGGAAGTCACGATCGGGCGTGGCGCAACCGTATCCGGTCATGTCGAGTGTGACACCGTGCATGTCCATGGCACGGTGACCGGCGAAATTCGCGCCCGCAGCGTGAGCCTCTCGGCAAGCGCGCGCGTCACCGGAGATATCCTGCATGAAGAGCTTTCGATTGAGGCCGGTGCCTATATGGAAGGTCAGCTTCTGCGCCGCGACGCACAACAATCCCGGCTGAACCTCGTCGTCGGCGAGGGCGGTTAGCCAGCTTCAATGCAGGCGTTGAACAGCGCCGCGTCCACATTGCCGCCGGACAATATGACAACGATTGTTCGGCCCTTCGTTTCGGTTTTTCCCGACAATATTGCAGCCAACGCCACGGCACCCCCCGGTTCCAGCACGAGTTTCAGCGTGCGCCAGGCATAAGCCATGGCCGCGCGAACCTCGTCATCGCTGACCAAGAGGCCTGTGACGCCAAGCGCATGCATGGCGGCGAAGGTCAGGTCACCCGTGCTCGGAGACAACAGGGCGTCGCAGATTGAGGACGCGCCGGGTTTGTTGGACAGGCGGTGACCGGCGGCGAGTGATCGCGTGGCATCGTCGAACTCGATGGGCTCGACGGCCCTGACCCGGGTCGATGGGTTGCGGTCCGCCAGCGCGGTGGCGATTCCGGCGGTCAGGCCGCCGCCCCCGCAACCGACCTCGTCGGGTTGGGCATGCAGCGCCGCGCATTGTGCCGAAATCTCGAGCCCCACGCTGCCCTGACCTTCGATGGTCCAGGGATGGTTGAAAGGCGGGACCAGCGTGGCATCGGCCTCATCGGCAATGGCGGCGGCGATGTCTTCGCGAGATTCGGTCTGGCGGTCATAGGCCACCACCTCCGCACCATACCCACGGGTGTTGTCGACTTTCGCCGTGGGAGCATCGGCCGGCATGACGATGGTCGCGGGCACGCCGAATATCTGCGCGGCGGCGGCGACCCCCTGGGCATGGTTCCCGGAGGAGTAGGCAACGACGCCGTGCGTTCGCGTGTCGGCCGGGATTTGCGCCAGAAAATTATAGGCGCCGCGAAACTTGAACGACCCGGTCCGCTGCAGGGTTTCCGCCTTGAGCAGCACGCGTCCGCGAGTGCGGGCGTTGAGCGCGGGGCTTTCGATCAGCGGGGTGAGCACCGCGACACCGGCCAGTCTTTCCGCCGCCCCCTCGATGCCGGCAAGGGTTGGTGGTGCATGCCCTGTCATGCCGATTCGAGGCCCAGAACAGCGGGCAGGAGCGTCAGCGAGTCGAGGATGACGTCGGGCTTTGCCGGGAGATGCTCCACCGGTTGACCGTAGCGGTTCACCCAGACCACCCGGAATCCGAAGGCGCCGGCGCCGGCAGCGTCCCAGCCGTTGGATGACATGAAGCAGATATTGTCTGCGGCCACGCCGAGCCGGTCGACCGCGAGCTGATACACTCTCGGGTCGGGTTTGTAGATACCCACATCCTCGACGCTCAGCACCGCATCGAGCAGGCTATCGATTCCCGATGCGGCGGCGGCCGCGTTCAGCATCTCCGGTGAACCGTTCGACAGGATCGCGGTGCGCATGCCCGCCGCCTTGAGACGGGTGAGGGTGTCCGTGACTTCGCTGAATGTGTCGAGTTCGCGATACAGCGCCATCAACTGCTTGCGAAGATCGGGTTTGTCGATTTCCACTGCGGCCAGGGCAAAATCCAGCGCCTCGCCAGTGACCTGCCAGAAATCCGCATGGGTCCCCATCAGGCTGCGCAAGCATGTGTATTGGAGCTGCTTCTGGCGCCAGGTATCGGAGAGCCGCTCGGCGCTGTCGCCGATCTCGTCGCGGCACCGCATGACGGCGGAGTTGAAGTCGAGCAGCGTTCCATAGGCGTCAAACACGCAGGCCTGCACACCCTCGATACGCTGATCGGTCATCGGCCCGGTCCCGCGCCGAAGATCGGGATGGCGCCGGTCTCGGCGAGCTGGGTATCGCTCAGGAGGTGGCGGTAGACCGGAACGGCTTCGAGAACGCGCTGCACATAATTGCGGGTCTCGCTGAAGGGGATGGTTTCGATCCAGTCGAGCATTTCGATGTCACCAGTGCGCGGATCACCATATTCGCGGACCCAGCGAGCGACACGATGAGGTCCGGCGTTATAGGCGGCGAGCGCGAGGGGCGCGGAACCGTCGAACCGTTCCAGCATCTGTTGGAGATAGCCGCGGCCGAGGCGGATATTGTAGCCGGGATCGGTCAGCAATCGTGACCGGCTATAGGGTTCGGACAGGCCCTTGGCGATCTGCTGGGCTGTCCCCGGCATCAGTTGCATCATGCCGCGCGCACCCGCCCGGCTGACGGCCGTGCGGTCAAAGCCGCTCTCCTGCCGGATCACCGATAAAACCAGCGCGTCTTCGAGCTGGGTGTCCGCGTCGCGTTTTGGCAGTGTCCAAAGCGGGTATCCCGCCGCACCGATGACATTATCCAGTTGATTGGCGCGTTTTGCCGCGCGCACGGCTTCACGCGGCCGGTCGGCTTCCAGCGCAAGCTGGGCGACGAGGAGGCGTTCGGCGGCATTTTTCGCCAGACCTGAAAGATGCAGCAAGAAAGTCCGCAGGCTCGCGTTGGCCCCGAGGGCGTGCAGTCGTTGCACAAGAGCGACGAGCTCGTGAGAGACGAAAGTTGCGCGGATCGTGGGGTCTGTCGGCCGGGCGAAGTCGAAACGCGGCGCCTCGCTTCCGAGGGATAGCAGCGCCTGTTGGCCATAGAAGGTCGACGGGTGTTCGGCGGCGCGCTGCCACCATTCGCGCGCATGTTCGCGTTCGCCGCGGGCGGCCGCGGCCCGGCCGTTCCAGAAGGCTCCGCGTGCCCGGCTGATCGGGTATCGCACACCTTCATACAATGTGGCGAAACGGACTTCTGCAGCATTCGGTTCGTTAAGAAACGACAATTGTATCCAGCCCGCGAGGAACTCGGATTCCGCAAAGGCGGCGCCGGCGGACAATCCATGCCCGCTGACAAGCCGTACGGCGTCCGAGTAAAGACCGTCCGCGAGTGCCCGGCGTGCGAGAATCTGGCTTTCCGTCGCCCATTTTTGGGGTTGCGGGCGCAGGCCCGACAATTCGAACAGGATGTCGCGCGCACCGCCGTCCATGCCTTCGCGGCGGCGCCAGCGCAGGCGTTCATACCAAAGCTCCGGGGCGTCGCGCACGGTTTCGGGGACCCGGGCGATGGCGCCGTCAACGCCGGCACTTCGGCGCAGCAAGGCGATGCGGGCCCGGCCCAGCGCGGCGGTCGCCGGATCAACGCGCGCCAGCATGCGTTGCGCGGCTGCGTGGTTCTGGATCCAGATCAGGTGGTCGAGGCGGGCGCGGTGATCGTCCTTGCCCAGCTGAGCGCCGTGCCGGCGCAGAAAATCCGTTTCCGTTTGGCTGTCGATACTGAGTTGGCGCCAGTAGCGCGGTGTCAGCTCGGCCAGGCGTTCGCGTTCGCCGGTCGCCAGCAGCGCGTCCAGATGTGCGAGCGCGCCGGCGCCGGAGATCGGCGGATGGCGTTCGAACCAATTGCGTATGGCGTCATTCGGGACGGTCTCGTCGATGGATTCTTCGGCATTGCGCCGAAGTTCGTTGGCGCGCGGCCAATCGGGGTTCGCGTCGAGGAACGCCGTAATGTCCGCGAAACCGTTCTTCGTGTCGCGACGCTGGTAGTCGAGCCACGCGGCGTATTTTGTGATGAGGGGCTCGACGCCACGGTCGCGATAAAGCCGGACCGCTGTCCAGTCTTCCTGTTCCGCCGCCGCGACCAGGTCGCGCGAATTCTTGTCCGAGGTATCCGCGTGGCTGCTCGATGCACCCCAGGCGCCCAGTGTGAGCGCGGCCGCGCCGATTAGGGCAAAAACGCATCGGGCTGGGGGACGAACGAACACGTGCAGATCCTGGGTGGTTCTCGGGCGCCAGAGTGTAGGGATACCGCCTGCCGCTGACCAGTAACCAATCAAGCTTTGCAGAAGGTCCGCGTGGTTTGCGTCTTGTTCGGGCACAGCCGAGCCGTTATCGTCCGCGCGAATATTGCAGAGCCCGCATTTCGCGGGCAGGAGGGCCGATATGTTCAAGGGATCGCTGACCGCACTGATCACCCCGTTTCGCGACGGCAAGGTTGACGAAAAAGCATATCAGGGGCTCGTCGAGTGGCAGATCGACGAGGGCACCGACGGCGTGATTCCTGTCGGAACGACCGGGGAATCACCGACGCTCAGCCATGCTGAACATGAGCGGGTCGTGGAAATGTGTGTCGAGGCTGCCGCCGGGCGCATCCCGGTCATCGCCGGTGCGGGGTCCAATTCGACCGAGGAATGCGTGCGCCTGACCCAGCATGCCAAGTCGGCGGGCGCGGATGCGGCCCTGATCGTGACGCCGTATTACAACAAGCCGTCCCAGGATGGCCTGTACGCCCATTTCAAGACCGTCGCCGATGCCGTCGATATTCCGATCATCATCTACAACATCCCGCCACGTTCGGTGATCGACATGTCCACCGCCACGATGGCCCGCCTGGCCGCCGATTGTCCGAACATCATCGGCGTCAAGGATGCGACCGCGGATCTGACCCGGCCCCTGGCGATGCGCCAGGAAATTGGCGAGGATTTCTGCATGCTCTCCGGTGAGGATGCGACCGTGATGTCGTTCCTGGCGAATGGCGGCGACGGCTGTATTTCCGTGACGTCCAACGTGGCGCCGCGCGCCTGTGCCGACATGCACGACGCCTGGTTGGCCGGCGATGTGAAGGCCGCGATGGCGATCAATGCCCGGCTGTTTCCGCTGCACACTGCCTTGTTCGTCGAGCCGAACCCGGTGCCGGTCAAGTATGCCGCCTCGCTGCTAGAGAAATGCACCATGGATGTCCGTCTGCCGCTGACGCCGGCGAACGAAAATACCCAGAAACTGGTCCGCGACGCGATGATGTCGGCCGGACTGCTCAGCTAGCGGCCCGGCGCCGTACGACCGATGGCCGGTAAGAAGCACGCGCCGCCAGGCACGATTGCCGCGCAGAACCGCAAGGCACGGCATGACTATTCGATCGAAGATAATATCGAGACCGGACTCGTCCTGACGGGCCCGGAAGTGAAATCCCTGCGTGAAGGCAAGGGCAGCCTCGTCGATGCCTGGGCGGGGGAGCGTGACGGTGAACTTTGGATGTTCAACTGTTACATCCCGAA
>JAQCFD010000151.1 GCA_027618305.1 Pseudomonadota bacterium | reverse complement strand
AAGACGCTACGATAAGGGTCGTACAGCACGTACACGTGCTGAGCCGCTACACTGCTCAGCCAGTCCCAAATCAGAACGGTGTATGACCCTTTAATCACGTGCTAAAACACTGGGGTGCCATGTTTGACGTTGTCCAGGTGAAGGCTGGTTATCCTGTTGAAACTACTCAGGTGCGATAGTTCCTAGTGTGGCAGTGGTTTCTGGCGTGACCTTGACATCACTTAGACAATGATAAAATAGGTCATTTAGAACAATGGATTATTACGTAGGTACTATTGAGTGGGAATAACCCGCCAAAATTAGGGAAAATCACGGGACAGGAACGAATGTCGAAAGTCACAGTGCGCAAGCCGAAGAAGAAGGCCCAAGACGGTTCATGGAGCGAAGTTCGCGACGGCATGCGGATCGACTGGGATCTGCCGATCACGATGGAAGACGGGACGGTGCTGCGCGCGGATGTCTTTCGACCGACCAAGGCCGACAAGTATCCCGTCATCATGACCATGGGCCCCTACGGCAAGGGCCTCGCCTGGCAGGACGAGCTCTACGCGACGACCTGGGAGATGTTCACCAGTGATCACCCCGAGGCCATCAACGGCTCGACCAACAAGTATCAGAGCTGGGAGACGGTCGACCCGGAGCAATGGGTGCCCGACGGCTATGCCTGTGTGCGCATCGACAGCCGGGGCGCGGGGCGCTCGCAAGGCTATATGGACCCCTGGTCGCCGCGCGAGAGCGAAGACTATGTCGAATGTATCGAATGGGCCGGGACGCAAGACTGGTCGAACGGCAAGGTCGGCCTCAACGGCATTTCCTATTACGGCATGAACCAGTGGTGGGTGGCCGAGCGCCAGCCCAAACATCTGGCGGCGATGTGCGCGTGGGAAGCCGCCAACGACTATTACCGCGAGTTTGCCCGCCATGGCGGCATCCTCTGCACCTTCATCAAGAACTGGTACGACATGCAGGTCCAGCCCGTGCAGTACGGCGTCGGCACCAAGGGCTACAGCAGCTGGGTCCATGGCGATCCGGTGGCCGGGCCGCCGACCCTGTCGGCCGCGGAACTGAAAAAGAACCGCACCGATATGGACCGCGACATCCTGCGCCGGGAGATGGAAGACGACTGGTATCGCGCCCGCCGGCCCGATTTCAAGAAGATCAAGGTGCCGCTGCTGTCCCCCGCCAGCTGGGGCGGGCAGGGCCTGCATCCGCGTGGAAACTATGAGGGCTTCTACCAGGCCGGCTCGAAGGAGAAATGGCTGGAATGCCATGGTCTCGAGCATTGGACCGAGTTCTACACGCCCTACGGCGTCGAGATGCAGAAGCAGTTCTTTGCCCACTACCTGAAGGGCGAGAGGAACGGCTGGGAGAAGAAGCCCCCGGTGCTGCTCAAGGTCCGCCATGTGGGTGAGAAATTCGTCGAGCGCACGGAAAACGAATGGCCGATCAAGCGCACCAAGTGGACAAAGCAGTATCTCGACACGGCCCATATGACCCTCGAGCCGAAGGCGCCGGCCAAGCGCGGCAAGGTGACCTATGCCGGCATGGGCGACGGCGTGACCTTCTTCCTGCCGCCGATGGACGAGGACGCCGAGATCACGGGGCCGCTGGCGTCGAAGCTGTTCGTCTCCTCGGCGACCGAGGATGCGGACCTGTTTCTCGTCGTGCGGCTGTTCTCGCCCGACATGAAGGAAATCACCTTCAAGGGCACCGTGGACCCCCACACGCCGATCGCCCAGGGCTGGCTGCGGGCATCCCATCGCAAGCTCGACCCGAAGATGTCGAAGCCCTGGCGGCCCTGGCACAGCCACGATGAAAAGCAGCCGCTCATACCGGGACAGATTTACGAGCTCGACATCGAAATCTGGCCGACCTGCATCGTCGTACCGGCGGGCTATCGCCTGGCGCTGTCGGTCCGCGGCAAGGATTACGAATATTCCGGCGGGGCGCTCGAGCTTTCGAACTTCGCCCATCCGCTGAATGGCTGCGGGCCGTTCCTGCACGACGATCCGCGGGATCGGCCGAAGAAGATATTCGGCGGTGACGTGACCCTGCATGCGGGGCCGAACCATCAGAGCTATGTGATGTTGCCGGTGATCCCGCCGAAGAAGAAAGCGTCGAAGAAGAAGTAGAAATCGGGTGACATCGCCGGACAGTTAACGCTGTTGCGGCGAAGCCACCCGGCGCGCCCGGTACAGGCGAGCAGCCAGACAGGGAGTACCGGAATGGCGACCACCGTGCCCTCCACCATGGAGGAGAAACTCAAGAATTGGCTCCTTCCGCCCAGGATGTACATCCGGCATCGGGCGCTGAAGGAGTTGCGACGGGGCGAGAAGGAACTCGGACTTCTGCCGTTCCTGGTTCATCCGGACAAGGTTGCGGTCGATGTTGGCGCGAACAAGGGCGTCTGGACCTGGTTTCTGGCGGATCTGGCATCCCGGGTCTATGCCTACGAACCCAATCCGAAGCTCTTCAACATCCTGAAGCGCAACGTCGCCGCAAATGTCGAGGCCCATCAGATCGCGTTGTCCGACAAAGATGGGGTCGCCGAACTGCGTGTGCCGCACAGTCACAAAGGCTATTCGAACCAGGGCGCATCACTCAGCGTAACCAAGGTGGACGGCGCCTATCTGGGCGTCGATGTGGAGGCCCGGCGGCTGGATGGCCTGATGCTCGAGAATGTCGGGTTCATCAAGATCGACGTCGAGGGGTTCGAGGCCGAAGTGATCGGCGGTGCGCTCGATACGATCCGGCGCGACAAGCCGGTCATGGTCGTCGAGTCCGAGGAAGTTCACATCAAGCGCGATGTCGAGGTTCTTTTGAGGTTCGTGGAGGCCCTGGGCTATGAAACCTACATACTGAAAGGCTCGGTCCTGACGTCGATACGGGATATCGATCTTGACCGCTATCATCGGCATTGTACGGTTCCGGCGGACTATATTTTCAATTTCATTTTCCTGCCCGGATAAGGGCCATGCAGGTCGACGCGTTGTCATGCGGCAGTGAAATGAAGCGGTTGGGTGGCCCGCGTCGATGATTGAAACGAACGAATGGGGGCTGCCCGTCGGGGTGGCCCTGCCGGACTGGACGCCGCCGCCGCGGCCGCCGCGCGCGGTCCTGCAGGGGCGCTATTGCCGGGTGGAACCCCTCGATATCGCGGCCCATGCCGCCGATCTGCACGCGGCGTTTGTCGCGGATACCGACGGGCGCGACTGGAGCTATCTGCCCTACGGCCCGTTCGAGTCCCCGGATGCGTTCAAGGCGTGGATGGTAGAGACGTGCACCGGCGACGATCCGTCCTTCTATGCCATCGTCGACACATCCACGGGCCGCGCGGCGGGGATGGTGAGCTTTATGCGGATCAACCCCACGCACGGTTCGATCGAGGTGGGGCATGTCCACTATGCGCCGTCGATCCAGCGCGGGCGGGTGACCAGCGAGGCCATGTATCTGATGATGCGCTGGGCCTTCGAGGCGGGTTACCGGCGTTACGAATGGAAGTGCCACACGCTCAACCGTCGCTCACGCGTCGCGGCCCAGCGGCTCGGCTTTTCCTACGAAGGCGTGTTCCGGGACCATCTGATCCACCGCGGCCGGTCGCGCGACACAGCCTGGTTCGCCTGCATCGTGCCCGAATGGCCGCGCTTGAAGACGGCCTATGAAAGTTGGCTCGACCCGGATAATTTCCTGCAGGACGGCACCCAGAAGAAACATCTGTCGGCGTTGACGAAGCCCATCCTGGTGGCCATCGATCCGGAGTTGCAACCATGACCGAAGACAGTCCGAAGACGAACGCCGAAGAGCCCGATTACAAGGTCACGGCGGGGCGGCCCGACACCGCGACCCGCGCCGGCCAGCTGAAGATGCTTTATCCGACCATCGCTGACTTGCGCACCAAGGCGCGCAAGCGCGTACCTCGCTTCGCCTTCGACTATGTGGACGGCGCCGCCGGGGCGGACGAGCCCAATCGCAAGGGCAACGCCGCCGCGCTGGACGGGATCGAGATCCTGCCGCGCTACGGGGTCGAGAATTACCGCGCCGATACGTCGGTCGAACTGTTCGGCAAGCGCTATGCCGGGCCGTTCGCCATCGCGCCCATGGGCCTGCCGGGTCTCGTGCTGCCGGGGGGCGAGGAAATCTTTGCGCGTGCGGCGGCGGCCAACGAGATTCCCTTCACCCTGGGAAGTTCCGGGCTTGCCACCGTCGAGCGGGTGGCGGAACTGGCCAACGGCTTCGCCTGGTTCCAGATCTACCGGATGCCGCGCGACGATCTCGCCATCAACATGGACTGGATTGCCCGGGCAACGGCGGCGGAAGTGGCGGTTCTTGTCGTCACCATCGATGTGCCCGCGCGCACCAAGCGCCCGCGCGAGCTGCGCAACAGGCTGGTGCTGCCCTATCGGATCGGACCACGGACGATTGCCGACGTGGCAACCCGCCCGGCCTGGCTGAGCGCCTATTTCCGCCACGGCCAGTCGATGTTTGCCAACCTGCGAAAATATGCGGGCGAGGGCGTCAGCCATGCCGAGGTCGCGGACTTCGCCCGGCGCGAGGGCGGCGGCTCCTTCACCTGGGAGGAGATCGGCCGTTTCCGCGACGCGTGGAAGGGACCGCTTGTGATCAAGGGCATCCTGCATCCGGGTGACGCGGAGAAGTCCGTCGAACTGGGCGCCGACGGCATTGTCGTGTCGAATCACGGCGGCCGTCAGCTCGAGGCCGCACCGGCCTCCGTGGATATGCTGCCGGGTATCGTCTCGGCGGTCGGTGGACGGACGGAAATCCTGTTCGACGGCGGCCTGCGCAGCGGGGTGGACCTGATGCGGACCGCCGCGCTGGGGGCGAAGTTCAACATGGTCGGCCGGGCCTTTATGTACGGGCTGGCCGCGCTGGGCGAGGAGGGGCCGGGCTTCGTCGCCGACTTCTTCATCGAGGAGTTGGGCGAGGCACTCCGGCAGGTGGGCGCGCGCGATCTCGCCGGCACCCGCGACCTCGATCTGCGGCACCCGACGGCGTGGGAATTCTAGTCCGCGTCGCGGGCGAACCCGTCGGCATGGCGCGCGACCGCGTCGATGCCGGCCTGTTTTTCCTTGTCCGGCAGGAAAGACGCGGCGAAGGAGTTCTTCGCCAGGGTGACGATGTCGTCCGGTGACAGGCTGAGCGCGTCTTTTACGGCGCGATAATTGTCGTTGATGTAACCGCCGAAATAGGACGGGTCGTCGGAGTTCACGGTGACCAGAAGCCCCGCATCCATGGCCCGCTTCAATGGGTGGTCTTCCATTGTGGCGATGCCCCTGAGGCGCAGGTTCGACAGGGGACACATGGTCAGCGGTGTCTTCTGGCGCGCCAGCCGGGCCACCAGAGCGGGATCGTCCAGCGCATGGTTGCCGTGATCCACCCGCGAGACGCACAGAATATCGAGCGCGTCTGTGACATATTGGGCGGGGCCTTCCTCGCCGGCATGGGCGACGGCGAGGAACCCTTCTGCGCGCGCCGCCGCATACACCCGGACGAAGTTCTCGGGCGGGTTTCCGGCCTCGCCGGAATCCAGGCCGACGGCGTGGATATGCTCTTTGTGGCGGCAGGCCGAATGCAACGCGTCGAACGCCTGTTCCTCGGGCAGATGACGCAGGAAGCACATGATCAGCCGTGATGTGATGCCGAACTCGCGCTGGCCCTGCTCCAGGGCGGTAACGATGCCACCCAGCGCGGTCTCGAAGGCCACACCCCGGTCCGTGTGGCCCTGGGGGTCGAAGAAAATCTCCACATGAGTGACGCCCTGGTTGGCCATCTTTTCGAGATAGGCCCAGGTCAGGTCGTGGAAATCGCGTTCCTCGATGAGCACGGACATGCCGGCATAGTAGAGATCGAGGAAGTCCTGCAGCCCGTCGAAATCATATGCCGCGCGGATTTCCTCGACCGTGTCATAGGGCAGGGTCACGTTGTTGCGTTTTGCCAGGGCGAGCATCATCTCGGGCTCGAGCGTGCCCTCGATATGCAGGTGCAGCTCGGCCTTGGGCAGCTTGTCGATCAACAGGTCGGTCAACGGCGGTATCCGGCTTCTGGTTCCAACGGATTATCGAGCACCACAATATCATGCCGCGCCGGGCGTTGGGCCGCCGCGTCGTCGCGGAGGTGCCGGGAAGTCACAAGACCGTGAAAGATGTTTATAGCGCGTGCGGCCTTCCCTAATTTAAGAAGCAAACCAAATCTAGGAAGCAAACCAAATTGGGCTGTTCTTCGTATCGAACAACAGGTGACATTTTTGGCTGGTGGCACCACCACTCAGATAATTGGAAGGTCGATATGGCTACAGATGCTCTGACACGCAGGACCGTCATCGCCGCCGGCGTTGCCGCCTTGGTCACCGGCGCGTCCGGACTGATCGTGCCCGCGCGGGCTCAGGGGCTGGTGCCGACGCCGTCCATGCGCGGCGGTGCCAACAATTATCAGCCCGGCGCGCCCATCGTGGAACGGATCGGCGGGGGCGGTTTCTGGATGTCCGGCACCGTGCGTCGCGCGGGCGATGGTGCACCGATCCCGGGCCAGCGCATCCAGATCTGGGCCCATACGACCGAGGGACGCGAACGCGATCCGCAAAGCCACGGGGCCACGCTGACCGACGCCGACGGGGTGTTCCGCCTGGAAATGCCGCAGATCGTGCCGACTTTCGGACAACCCCATGGCCACCTCGCCTATGACGGCGGAGATTTTGAAACCGTGTTCCTGCGTCCGGTCATGCGCAGCGCGGAGCAGACGAGCCTCCCCGCGGACTTTGTGCTTCGCCCGGCCTGACCCCGATGGGTGAACGGGGCAGGCGCCGGATCCCTGCATCGGTGATCTGGGCCGCTCTTCTGGTCGTCGTTGCCGCGCCAATTGCCGCCGCGGCCTTGAGCTCCCAGCTCGCCTGGCGAGATCCGATCTACATCGGAGCCGGATTTGCCGGTGTTGTCGCGATGTCTCTCCTGCTGCTCCAGCCCCTGCTGGCGGGCGGCTATCTCCCGGATTTGTCCGTTCGCCGCCGTCGTCGGGTCCATCGCTGGGTCGGCGCCGGCCTCGTGGCAGCGGTGGTGGTCCATGTTGGCGGTCTCTGGATCACCAGCCCGCCGGATGTTCTGGATGCTCTGCTTTTTCGCGCGCCGACGTTCTTTTCCGTCTGGGGTGTGATCGCCATGTGGGCGGTCTTCGGGGCGGCGCTGTTCGCGTTGCTACTGCGGCGGCTGCATTTGCGATGGTGGGCATGGCGGCTCTGCCATACGTCCCTGGCGGCCATTACCGTCGTCGGCAGCGTCGTCCATGCCGTCCTGATAGAGGGGACCATGGAGACGATCTCGAAGGTGCTGCTCTGTGCGCTCGTCCTCGCGGCGACCGCGAAGGTTCTGGTCGATCTGCGGGTCTGGACGACCGAGACCCGTCGAAAGAAGCAAGACTGAAGGCTGAGGCCGTCGCGCCAGGGGGGGGCGGCGCGACGGCCTCAGGCACGGATCAGGAGTGGTCCCGGTCCATGTGTTTCATGTGACGCCCGCCATGATCATCGTCGTCGTCGTGGTCGTTGGCACCGGCGTGGTTCTTGCCCTGATGATGATCTTCGCCCCGATGATCTTCGTCGCGATGATTTTCACCGCGGTGTTCTTCATCATGGTTGTACCGGCTTTCCGCTGCGTGACGTTCCTTGCCGTCATGCATGCCTTTGCCCATATGCTTTCCGTCACCGTCTTGCATCTGGGAATGCGGGCCGGACATTCCTTTGCCCGCTGACATGCCGGAGCCGTCGGCGAGGGCGACACCCGATACGAGCAATGCGGCCAGCGCCGCGGTAGAGAGAAGGGTTTTCATCGCGATTCTCCTGTTGTTTATAAGAGTAATATAATATTAGAGATCACTTATTAAAGGGGTGCGGCGGAATATCGCGCTCTTAACGCGGCAGCGGGTTTGTCGTATGTGTTCGCCCGATGCGTAACGAGACGAAGACATATGCACCGGCCGCGCTCTGCGTGGCGCCTATGATGGACTGGACGGACCGCCATGAGCGGTTCTTCCTGCGTCTGATCAGCGCGCAGGTGCGGCTGTATACGGAAATGGTCACCACGGGTGCGATTCTGCATGGTCCGCGCGACAGGTTGCTCGCTTTCGACCCGGCCGAGCACCCGGTGGCGCTGCAGCTCGGCGGGTCCGACCCGGCGGCGCTGGCCGAATGCGCCCGGATCGGCGCCGATCTCGGCTATGACGAGATCAACCTCAACGTCGGCTGCCCG
>JAQCFD010000150.1 GCA_027618305.1 Pseudomonadota bacterium | reverse complement strand
GTATCCCGTCATTGTCGAGGCTGTGGCCGAGACCCGGCCGGGTCACCGCCTCGACCGGCACCGCCAGGTCTTTCAGGACCTTTTCGGCCGCCGCGAGCGAATCATACGGCACGACCATATCGGCGTCGCCATGCACGAGAAGAACCGGCGGCCGGGCGGTGATTTCATCGGCGAGGCTTTCGGCTGCCGCCAGCCGCCCCGAAAAGCCGAGGACGGCCGCCGGCGGCGCCTTCCGGCGCAGCCCGACATGCAACGCCATCATGCAGCCCTGGCTGAAGCCGAACAGGGCCAGCTTGCTGTCATCCAGGCCGTGCGCCGCCAGATGATGGTCGAGAAACGCATCGAGCGCCGGGGCGGCACCGCGCACGCCATTGGCGATATTCTCCGGTACCCAGTCGACCCGGCTGAACCATTGCAGACCGAACGGCACGTCGTCACACCGTTCGGGTGCGTGAGGCGAAAGGAACAGCGCATCTGGGAAATGCTTGGCGAAGATTGGCGCCAGCCCAATCAAGTCATCGCCGTCGGCGCCGCGCCCGTGCAAAAACACGACCAGCTGGCGCGGCGGGTTGCCCGATGCCGGGCCGTAGCTCGGGCCGGTCAGTTGGGGTTCGGTCATGGTCTGCCCTTTTGCGTTGTGGTTCGGCGCATCATATCGCGTCGATGCGGTAGGCGTGCCACAGCAGTCGTGCCGCGGCGCTGCGCCAGGGCCGCCATTTCTGTTCGGCCTCCTTGCGCAGCTGCCCCGGGGTCCAGCGGGTGCCGTCGCCCAGATGCTTGCCCGCCGAGGCGACCAGCGCCAGGTCGTCGGCCGGCATGATGTCGGGCCGGCCAAGCGCGAACAGCAGATAGACCTCCGCGCTCCAGCGGCCGATCCCCTTGAGGGCGACCAGCGCATCGATCGCGGTGTCGTCGTCCTGTTTTCGAAGCCCGTTGAGATCGAGGCCGCCGGACACGATCGCCTCGGCGAGGCCCCGGGCGTAGACGATCTTCTGGCGGCTGAGCCCGTGGGCGAGCAGCGCCTCGTCGTCCTGGATGATGAAGGCGGCCGGGTCCTTGGTGATCCCCGCCACCTCCATCCGCTTCCAGATCGCCGCTGCGGCGTGGGTGGAGAGCTGCTGGCCGACGATCACCCGTAGCAGGGTCGTGAACCCCGGCGGTCGGGCGCGCGGCCCCGGCGAGCCCGTATGTGCCCACAATTCCCCCATACGCGGGTCGAGCGCCGCGAGTTCTTCGAGCCCCGCCTCTAGCCGTTTGCGTGTTTTCATCGCATCATCACCTTATCAACGCCCGCGCATTGACCCCGATTGCAGCACCAAGATCAACCCGGACCCCCGATGAACCGCGTCTCATGAGCAACCAATCCCCCGCCGAAACGCTCACCACCCGCTTCGCGCCGTCGCCGACCGGCCTGCTGCATCTGGGGCACGCCTATTCCGCGTTGTTCGCCGGGCGCCTCGCGCAGGCCGCCGAGGGCCGGTTCATCCTGCGTATCGAGGACATCGACCCGGGCCGCTGCCGGCCCGAGTTCGAGGACGCGATCATCGAGGACCTCGCCTGGCTGGGGCTGGAATGGGTCCAGCCGGTGTGGCGCCAGTCGGAGCGCATGGACGACTACGCGGCCGCCCTCGACAAACTGGACGGCATGGGCCTGCTCTATCCGTGTTTTTGCACCCGCAAGGATATCGCCGCGGAGATCAGCCAGGCCGGGGCGGCACCCCATCTCGGCCATGACGGCCTCGACGGGCCTGTGTACCCGGGAATCTGCAAGTCCCTCGACGCGGAAACCCGCGCGACGCGGATCGCCGACGGCGAGCCCCATGCGCTGCGCCTCGACATGGACGCCGCGATCGCCCGGGCCGGGACGCTCACCTGGCATGATCGCTCACGCGGCGAACAGACCGCCGCGCCGGAAATCTTCGGCGACGTCGTGCTCGCCCGCAAGGACGTGGCGACCAGCTACCACCTGGCGGTGACCGTCGACGATGCCGCCCAGGGGATCACCCTGGTGACCCGCGGCACGGACCTCTTCGCCGCGACCCATATCCACCGCCTGCTCCAGGCGCTGCTCGGCCTCGACGTGCCCGAATGGCACCACACGCCCCTGCTGGCGAACAGCGACGGGGAGCGGCTCGCCAAGCGTGATCGGGCGTTCACCCTGCGGGCGATGCGCGATGCCGGTACGGACCCGGGGGAAATTTGGGCGATGGCCATTCGCCAGCTCGCGCGCGGTGCCGCGAGCGCCAACGAACTCTAGAGAGGGTGCGGGGCCAAACTCAGACCCAGGCGCGAAGACCCTTTATCAACCGCGCGTAGTCGGGATGCTCCGGCGCGATGAGCCCGTGCCGGATCGCGAAATCAATGATCACCAGATTGGCGTTGAACTTGAACTCGTCGGTCTCTTCAACAACGCGCAACGCCTGTTGTGCCGGCCATTTGACGAAGCCGCTAACCTCGCCATCCGTGTTCACCGGCTCGAAATCCGCCGGCAGCTTCAGGTCATAGACAAACAGCATGTCGCGCCGCATGCCGTTCTGGGTATCGAGCATATAGGTGATCACCCCGGCAGACCGGGCCGTCTTCGCGATGTCTTCCGGCACCGAGGCTTCCTCGGCGGCTTCCTTGATCACATTCTCCGCCAGACTCAGGCCGACCGGTAGGCCGCCCGCGACCATGTTGTCGAGTTTTCCCGGCGCGACTTCTCGGCTCTTGGATCGGACACCAACCCAGAGATCAAGCCCGCGTGGCGTCTCCACATAACAGTTCAGATGCACCCCGAAGGACATGACCCCGTAGGATTCGAGCCAGGCCCGGTCGATCCGCATCTTCACGTCGCCGCCGAAACGCTCCACCACCGGACAGAGCTCCTTGCGGTTGCGCGGCAGCGCCTGTCTGACCACCAGCGCCGCGCCGGCCTCGGCCAACGCCTTCGAGCGCTCCTCAACGTCCTTAACACTCTTGAGTATCTCGACGCCGTTGCCCGTGACGTTGAAATAGTGGTTCCAGCGAGTCATGAGTTCGGCGAGTTCGTCTCGCACATAGCCGACCTTGGTACCATCCACGATGAAGGGCACCTTGCCGTCATAGCTGTGGGCGTTGCATGCCTCGATATGGTCGTAAAAACCCATTCCGAACTAGCCGTGCCGACCGATATCAGACGCGGGCAGCGCTACGTTTTTCGGACATAAGGACCTGGGAAACACCGAATATCCCGCGCATCGCGGCGGCCATCTGTGCCGCAAGCTGCTGGTCGATCTCGGCCGATTCAATGTCAATATCGACATAGGTTCCGCTCGCTCCGTCTCGCGCGCCATGCCACCGATCAGGCACCAGGCCGCGCTTGGCCCAAAGTTCCATGAGTCGCGGCATCATACCCGGATCGGCGACAGCCCGGACCGAGAAACAATGAACCGCGTTGGATTGCTCTTCAGCTTGAGTATGCGAGTGATTGTGTAAGGACATTATGAACGGACTCCGATTGAATTGACGTGGCATGGACATGCACTCCCGGCCGCCGCCCCGTAAGTCGGGCGTACGCCGGGCCGTCAATAAGAATGGTCCGCATTCCGTTCATGGCGTGGAACCTACAAATCCGGACCCGATCGGTCAAGAATTACGCATTTCACAAAGCCATGGCTCTCGTCACGCGTGATCCGGGTCGATATGATCGCGGCCATGAAAACGCTTTCCATTCTTCTCGCTATTGCGCTGGCGGCGGTCGTTCTGGTCCTGATTGTTGGCCTGATTGCCATGGCGCGCGGCGGCGAGTTCAATCGCAAGTACGGCAACAAGCTGATGCGCGCACGCGTGGCACTGCAGGCGGCGGCGATCGTCCTCTTCCTGCTGTTCGTCGTGGCGTCGAAATCAGGCGGCTAGGACGCGACCATGGTTCAACTCACGAAGATCTACACCCGCGGCGGCGACGGCGGCGATACCTCGCTGGGGTCGGGTGACCGGGTGGCCAAGCATGATCTGCGTGTGGCCGCCTATGGCACCGTGGACGAAGCCAACGCGGTGATCGGTCTGGTGCGGCTCCATACCGGCGACGATCCGGCAACCGACGCGAAGCTCCGGCGCATCCAGAATGATCTTTTCGATCTCGGCGCCGATCTCTGCACGCCGGAGGGCGATGCCCGCGCGGCCAGCAAGTCAGAAGGCGCGCTGCGCATTGTTGCCGAACAGGTGGCGCGTCTGGAGCAGGAGATCGATGGGATCAACGCAGATCTGTCGCCGCTCACCTCCTTCATCCTGCCCGGCGGCACCCCCGCCGCGGCCCATCTGCATGTGGCCCGTACCGTCGTGCGCCGGGCCGAGCGGCTGATGACGGAACTCGCGACCCACGAGCCGGTTAACCCGCACGCCCTGAAATACGCCAACCGCCTGTCGGACCATCTGTTCGTGCTCGCCCGGCACCTCAACGATGGCGGCAAGGCCGATATTCTGTGGGAGCCCGGTCAGACGCGAAGCTAAGCTTGAGCGTCTGGTGCTCACGGATTGAGCAACCCGTACCCGTCAATTGACTCCATTCGGGCGGTTCGGCATGTTGCAGTGCGATAAACAACCGAACGCCATGGCGGACGGGCCTTTCATCGTTCTTTCCCGGGCCCGGAAGGCCATGACAGCAAGCGGATGAACCCATGAAATTGCTGATCCCAGTCAAGCGGGTGATCGACTACAACGTCAAAGTGCGCGTCAAGTCCGACGGCACCGGTGTCGAGACATCCAACGTCAAAATGTCGATGAATCCCTTCGATGAAATCGCCGTCGAGGAGGCCGTACGCCTGAAAGAGGCGGGCAAGGCCGAAGAGGTTATCGCCGTGTCCCTCGGCGTCGCCCAGTGCCAGGAGACGATCCGGACCGCACTCGCAATGGGTGCCGACCGGGGCATTCATGTGGCCAGCGACGTGGCTCTGGAACCGCTGGCGGTGGCCAAGCTGCTCAAGGCGATCGTGGATCGCGAATCCCCCGAACTGGTGATCCTCGGCAAGCAGGCCATCGACGACGATTCCAACCAGACCGGCCAAATGCTTGCCGCCCTTCTCGGCTGGCCCCAGGCGACCTTCGCCTCGGAGCTCGAACTCGGCGACGGCACCGCAAAGGTGATCCGCGAGATCGATGGCGGGCTCGAGACCATCGACATCAACCTGCCGGCCATCGTGACCACCGATCTGCGCCTCAACGAGCCGCGTTATGCCTCCCTGCCGAACATCATGAAGGCGAAGAAGAAGCCCATCGACGAGCTGACCCCCGAAGATCTGGGAGTCGATGTGACGCCGCGCCTGACCACGCTCAAGGTCGAAGAGCCGGCCAAACGCCAGGCCGGCGTCATGGTCGGGTCGGTCGCCGAACTCGTCGATAAGCTGAAAAATGAAGCGAGGGTTATCTGATGGCCATTCTCGTCATTGCCGAACATGACAACGCAACCCTCAAGCCCTCGACCCTGAACACGGTCATGGCCGCACGCCATCTGTCGGATGCGGGCGCCGGGGATATCACCATCCTGATCGCCGGGGCGGGCTGCGCCGCGGTCGGCGAGGCCGCCGCCGCCATCGACGGCGTCGCCAAGGTGCTGGTCGCCGACGATGCCGGGCTCGAACACGGGTTGGCGGAAAACCTGGCCGCGCTGGTGATCGGCCTGGCCGGGGATTATTCCCACGTGCTGGCCCCGGCCACGACATCGGGCAAGAACTTCATGCCCCGGGTCGCAGCGAGCCTCGACCTGCAGCAAATTTCCGAAATCAGCGCCGTCGTCGACGCCGACACGTTTGTCCGACCGATCTACGCCGGCAACGCACTCGCCACCATCAAGTCAGCGGATGCGACCAAGATCATCACCGTGCGCATCACCACCTTCGATGCGGCGGCGGCCGCGGGTGGCAGCGCGGCGATTGAGGCCGTCCAGGCCCCGGCGGATTCGGGCCTGTCACGGTTTGTGAGCCGCGCCGAGTCCGGTGGCGACCGACCGGAGCTGACCGCCGCGCGCGTCGTCATTTCGGGCGGCCGCGGCATGGCATCGGGCGAAAATTACGCCCTGATCGAGCCGATCGCCGACAAGCTCGGGGCCGCCATGGGCGCCTCGCGCGCCGCCGTCGATGCGGGCTTCGTGCCGAACGACTGGCAGGTCGGCCAGACCGGCAAGGTCGTAGCGCCGGAGCTGTATATCGCGGTCGGAATTTCCGGCGCGATCCAGCATCTCGCCGGCATGAAAGATTCGAAAGTGATCGTTGCGATCAACAAGGACGAGGAAGCGCCGATCTTCCAGGTCGCCGACTATGGTCTGGTCGCCGACCTGTTCAAGGCACTGCCCGAGCTCGACGCCGAGCTTGAGAAGCAGGGCTGACACGGACGACCGGCAACACGAACCATCCAGGACAAAGCAAAATGCTGAACAAGATAGGCGTTATCGGCGCCGGCCAGATGGGTAGCGGTATCGCCCATGTCTGCGCACTGGCGGAACATGACGTGGTCATTGTCGACATCGACGCGGCCGCGCTCGAGAAATCCCTCAGCCGGATCGACGACAACATGGACCGCCAGGTCAAGCGCACCCTGATCGCGGAAGAAGACAAGGCGGCCGCGCTCGCACGCATCACCACCGCCACGGGGCTCGACGCCCTGGGGGATTGCGATCTGGTGATCGAGGCCGCGACAGAGGACGAGGCCACCAAGGTCAAGATCTTCGAGTCCCTGTGCCAGCACCTCAAGGACAGCGCGCTGATCGCCTCGAACACGTCGTCGATCTCGATCACCCGCCTGGCCACGGCCACCGACCGGCCGGAAAAATTCATGGGCATGCACTTCATGAATCCGGTGCCGATGATGGAGCTGGTCGAGGTCATTCCCGGTGTCGCCACCGCCGCCGATACGGTCCGCACGGCGACCGCCTTCGTCACCCGCCTCGGCAAGACTCCCGCGGTCGCACAGGACTTCCCGGCCTTCATGGTCAACCGCATCCTGGCGCCGATGCTGAACGAGGCGATCTATGCGCTGCACGAGGGCGTCGGCACCGTGGAGGCGATCGACAAGGCGATGCGCCTTGGCGCCAACCATCCGATGGGACCTCTTGAACTCGCCGACTTCATCGGCCTCGATATCTGCCTGTCGAATCTCCAGGTCCTGTACGAATCCCTCGCCGATCCCAAGTACCGCCCGTGTCCGCTCCTGGTGAAATACGTCGAGGCGGGATGGCTCGGCGCCAAATCCGGCCGCGGCTTTTACGATTACAGCACCGACCCGCCGACGCCGCTGCCCGCGGCCTGATCGTTACGGCGCGCCGCCGCCGGTCAGAAAATGGCGGAACAGAGCGATTGCCTCGGGGGAATCCCACTCCGCCGGGCCGGCGATCCTGCCGACGACATATCCGGACGGGTCCAGCAGCACCGTCGCCGGCAATCCGGTGACGCCGAACCGGTACTGCGACCGCGCCGTTTCGTCGATGTACAGGTCCAGCGATTCAAGGCCCAACTCGGCATAGAAAGCGGCCACATCGTCAATGCCGGTGCGGTCCTGGCTCAACGCCACAACCTCGAAGACCTCCCCGGCCATCAATGCCTGCAACCGGTCCAGCGACGGCATTTCCCGTCGACAGGGACCGCACCAGGTCGCCCACAGGTTCAGCAGCACCCATTCGCCGCGAAAGTGGCCAAGCGTCCGCGCCGACCCGTCGGCGGCGGCAAACGTGATGTCCGGCGCGGGTTCGGGGTTGGACTCCAGCAGAAAGTTCTGGACCTGCCCGGTGACCAACGGGTAAGCGCTTTCCACCAACGCACTGTCGACCGTCGGCGTCCCGCCCGGCCGCAACAGCAATCCGGCCGCCAGGGCGCCTGCCAGCGCCACGACCGCAAGGCCGGTCAACAATCTGGAACGGGTTTGGGCCATACTCCGGCGAACGGTCAAACCGGGGGTCCGCATCGACCGGAGCAGAGCATGAACAACACTCCGAAATCCGGCGTACCGGCAAAGAACGCACTCTGGGGCGGCCGATTCGAGTCCGGCCCCGGCGCGCTGATGCAAGAGGTCAACGCCTCCATCGGCTTCGACAAGGCGCTGGCGGCGCAGGACCTGGCGGGATCACGGGCGCACTGTACCATGCTGGTCACAACCGGCATCCTCGACGCGGCCGACGGTAACGCCATCTTGAAAGGCCTCGACGAAATCGAGGGCGAGCTGGCGCGCGGCGAATTCGCGTTTTCGCCCGCCCTCGAGGACATCCATATGCATATCGAAGCGCGGCTCGCCGAGCTGATCGGCGACGCC
>JAQCFD010000149.1 GCA_027618305.1 Pseudomonadota bacterium | reverse complement strand
ACGAGCCACACCAACTCATCGGCCGTACCGTGCCGGATGGCCGATACCCGTGCCTCCATTGTCGACACAGCCGCGCCATAGGCCTGCAGACCCGGGGCGGTCTGCCAGACGACATTGCCGGAGGACAGCCGGTTCAGATTGGGGTTTGTTGGTGTTTCGCGCATATCACACTGCGTAAATATACCCGTGTTTTCATGGTTTTGCTTGATTTCCGGTTGCCACCCACAAGCGGATCACGCATCTAACATGCTAAGCTATTCAGCGCGGATCATACGCCCTCCCTGTGGATGCGCCGCCGCACTGCGGAGAAACGTTATGGCTGAAGATATTCGCGAAGCTGCCCTGCGGTATCACCGGGAAGGGCGTCCTGGAAAAATTGAAGTTATTGCGTCCAAGCCTCTGGGCAACCAGCGCGATCTCTCGCGCGCCTATACGCCCGGTGTTGCCCAGGCATCCCTGGCGATTGCGGAAGACCCGGCAATGGCGGCCGAACTCACCATCAGGGCCAATCTGGTCGGCGTGGTGACAAACGGCACGGCAGTGCTCGGGCTCGGCGCGATCGGCCCTCTGGCTTCCAAGCCTGTCATGGAAGGCAAGGGTGTCCTGTTCAAGAAATTCGCGGATATCGATGTGTTCGATATCGAGATTGATGAGACGGACGTTGATCGGTTCGTGGAAATTGTCGCTGCGCTCGAGCCGACTTTCGGCGGGATCAATCTCGAAGACATCAAGGCCCCGGAATGTTTCGAGATCGAGAAGCGTCTGCGTGAGCGCATGAATATACCTGTATTTCATGACGATCAGCATGGCACCGCGATCATCGTTGGCGCGGCCGTCCGGAACGCCCTGCGTCTTGCGAAGCGGGATATTTCGAACGCCCGCCTGGTGACGTCTGGCGCCGGTGCGGCGGCATTGGCGTGTGTGAACCTGTTGGTCGAGATGGGACTACCGAAAGAGAATGTCACCCTCACCGACATTGAGGGCGTGGTCTACAAGGGCCGCGAGAAGGGGATGAACCCCTATCTTGAGGTCTATGCACAGGACACCGATGCACGGACTTTGGCTGATGCGATCGTCGGTGCCGACATCTTCCTCGGCCTGTCGGCGCCGGGCGTGCTCACCCAGGAGATGGTCAAGACGATGGGGGCGACGCCGCTGATTTTCGCGCTCGCCAATCCGAACCCGGAGATCATGCCGGAAGATGCCAAGGCCGCGCGCCCGGATGCGATTATCGCCAGCGGGCGGTCCGACTATCCCAACCAGGTCAACAACGTGCTGTGCTTCCCGCATATTTTTCGCGGTGCGCTGGATGTGGGCGCGACGGACATCAATGAGGCGATGAAGATTGCCGCCGTGGACGCCATCGCCGATCTCGCAACGCGGGAAACGTCGGATGTTGTGGCGTCGGCCTATGGCGGACAGGTGGCGAAGTTTGGCGCGGACTCGATCATCCCGAGCCCGTTCGATCCGCGGCTGATCCGAGAGGTTGCACCGGCAGTGGCACGCGCGGCGATGGAGAGCGGCGTTGCGACACGCCCGATCAAGGATTTCGACGCCTATCTCGAGAAGCTGGATCGTTTTGTGTTCCGTTCGGGACTGCTGATGCGTCCGCTCTTCGATCAGGCCCGTGCAGACAAGAAAAGGATCGTCTACGCCGAGGGTGAGGATGAGCGTGTTCTTCGTGCCGCGAAGGCGGTGATCGACGAAGGGGTCGGCGTTCCCATTCTGATCGGGCGCCCGAAGATTGTGCAGCGCCGGGTCGAACGGCTGGGACTCAATTTCAAGCCGGGCGAGGATTGCGAGATCATCAATCCGCAAGATGATCCGCGCTATCGTGATTACTGGAAGCTTTATCACAGCCTCGCGGAGCGGAAGGGCGTGTCGCCGGACGAGGCGCGAACGCGCGTGCGCACAAATTCCACGGTGATTGCCGCCCTGGCGCTGATGCGGGGCGATGCGGATGCGATGATCTGCGGTACGGAGGGTCGCTATGACCGTCACCTGCAGCATGTGCAGGATGTGGTCGGGCTGCGCGGCGATGTCCACGGAATGTCGGCGGTCTCGGTCCTGATCCTGTCGAAGGGAACGATCTTCATTACCGACACATATGTGACGCCGAACCCGACAGTCGTGGAAATCGCCGAGATGACCCATCTCGCCGCCGAAGAAGTGCGGCGCTTTGGTATGACGCCGAAGGTGGCGCTGCTTTCCCATTCGAGCTTCGGCAGTTCGAATTCGGAATCGGCGCAGAAGATGCGCCAGGCGCGCAAGCTGGTGCACGAACGCGAACCGGACCTTCAGGTCGAAGGAGAGATGCATGCGGACGCTGCGATTGATCCCGATATCCGGGACCGCATTTTCCCCAGCAGCGTCCTCGAGGGGCAGGCGAATTTGCTCGTTATGCCGGACCAGGATGCGGCGAACATTGCGTTCAACTTGCTGAAAACACTGGCGGATGGCCTGGCGGTGGGACCCATCCTGGTGGGCGCGGCGCGTTCGGCGCATGTGCTGACGCCGTCTGTTACGGCGCGTGGAATTCTGAACATGAGCGCGGTCGCGGCAGTCGGCGCGCAATATGATGCACGGGCAAAAGGGTAGGGACTCTTGAGCGACCAGCCGGACACGGACGAGGACACAACCGGTCAGGAGATCGAGCGCAGCTATGGCGTCGATGAATCGTTGGTGCGCACCTGCGAAATTGCCTTGTCCGTGGGCCGGGTCGATGAACTCGATGGGTTGATCGATGGGCTTCACGCCTCCGATTTGGCAGACCTTCTCGAAGAACTGAGCTCCGACAGTCGACGGCTTCTGTTCGACCATGTTCGCGACCGCCTCGATCCCGAGGTGCTGACCCATCTCGATGAGGCGGTGCGTGAGGAAGTCCTCGAGCAATTGGCGCCGGCTGAAGTCGCCGCGGCCATCACGGAACTCGATACCGATGACGCGATCGACCTCTTCGAGGGTGTGGCCGAGGCAGATCAGGCCAGCGTCCTGGCGCGGTTGTCGCCATCGGACAGGGCGATCGTTGAACAGGCGCTGACCTATCCCGAAGACAGCGCCGGCCGCCTGATGCAGCGCGAGCTTGTGACCGTTCCCAAGGACTGGTCGGTGGGCAACAGCATCGATTACATGCGCGAGCGCGCGGCTACTCTCCCGCGTGATTTCTATGAGATCTATGTGGTGGATGACGACCGGCGACCGGTGGGGACCATTCCTTTGTCACGTCTGATGCGCAATCAACGCGATGTGCGCATCGACGACATCATGCTGACGGATATTCGCTCGGCCTATGTTGAGATGGATCAGGAGGAGGCGGGCCTGATGTTCCGTCAGTATGCGCTCCTGTCTGCGCCGGTGGTGAATGATGTCGGGCAGTTGGTCGGCGTCATCACGGCTGATGACATCGTCCACGTCATTCACGAGGAGGCCGAAGAAGACATCATGCGCCTTGGTGGCGTGCAGGAGGATGATTTCTACGAAGCGGTCCTGGACACGACGCGGGCGCGATTTTCCTGGTTGTTGGCCAATCTGGCGACCGCCATCGTCGCGTCGCTGGTCATCAGTCTGTTCGATGCCGCCATTGAAAAGGTGGTGGCCCTGGCCATCCTCATGCCGATCGTTGCCTCGATGGGCGGTAATGCAGGGACCCAGACGCTGACGGTGGCCGTGCGTGCGCTGGCGATGAAGGAACTAACGGCGACAAATGCCGCGCGCATTGTGGGCAAGGAAGCCATCGTCGGCGGCATCAACGGCTTGCTGTTCGCCCTTGTGATGGGAATCGTCGCCTGGCTGTGGTTCGGCGTCCCGGCGATCGGCTTCGTCATTGCGGCAGCCATGGTCTTCAATCTTCTCGTTGCCGGTCTTGCGGGCGTGACCATTCCCCTGGCGCTTGAACGAATGCGCATTGACCCGGCCGTCGGCTCCGCGGTCATCCTTACGACAATCACCGATGTTGTCGGGTTCGTCTCCTTTCTTGGCCTCGCGGCCATCGTTTTGCTGTGACCGGAACGAAGCCGACGCAGAAGGCCACGGCGCCCTATGGCACCTGGCCCTCGCCGATTACGGCGGGGATGATTGCCGATACAACGATATCGCTCTCGGGCCTGCTGGTGGATGGAAGTGATATTTACTGGCTCGAGGGACGCCCCAGCGAGGGTGGCCGCGTTGTGTTGGTGCGCCATGCCGATGCGGGCCCTGTCGACGTCCTGCCACAGGGATACTCGGCGCGTTCCCGGGTCCATGAGTATGGCGGTGGCGCCGCAATTGTGTCGGGTGGGATCGTTTTTTTCGTCAATTTCGATGATCAGCGAATTTATCGCGTGGAGAATGGCGGCATGCCGGAAGCGGTGACACCCGATTCCGGTGACCGGCACGCCGATATGTTCCACGACGCGGCGAGGCACCGCATTTTGTGCGTCCGCGAGCGTCACGCCGGTGACTCGGTGGTCAATGAGCTGATCGCCGTTGATCTGGCATCCGGCATATGCACAACCCTTGTCAGCGGCCATGATTTTGTTTCGAACCCGCGGGTTTCGCCTGACGGGACGATGCTGAGCTGGGTGAGCTGGGAGCTGCCCGATATGCCCTGGGATTCGGCGGCCTTATGGGTGGCGCCGATCGGTCCGAGCGGAGATGTTGGCGCGGGTAAGGTGTTGGCCGGTGGCGACGGGGTGTCGGTTTTTCAGCCTGTGTGGGCACCGGACGGAACATTGATTTTTGCTGCCGACCCTGACGGGTGGTGGAATTTGCATCGATGGAATGGCGCTGATGTGACGGCCATCATCCGCATGGATGCCGAATTCGGGCTGCCTCAATGGGTCTTCGGAATGCGGACATTCGATGTGCAGCGGTCGGGGAACGTTGTGGCCTATACCTGCGACGGTGCCTGGCGGCTTGCGCACATCGTCGATGCCGGGCCGCGTGATATCGAGCTGCCCTTTAGCGATATCGCCGCCCCTCAGTGGGTCGATGACAAGATTGTGTTCATGGGCGCCTCAGCCCGATCGGCTTCGGCAATTCTACTTCTCGACCCGGTATCCGGGGTGATTGAAACGCTTCAGACGGCGCTGACCGTCGATCTCGACCAGGCCGGGCTTTCGGTGCCCGACTCCATCTCGTTTGAGACCACCGACGGCGATACCGCATACGGGTTTTACTATCCGCCCGGCAGTGCGACACATGCGCCGCCGCCGGAGGAACGACCGCCGCTCATCGTTCGTGGACATGGCGGGCCGACGGGCGCGACGTCGCCGTCCTTCAGCCTCGCCATCCAGTTCTGGACCAGTCGTGGATTTGCCGTGCTGGACGTGAACTATCGCGGCAGTACAGGCTTCGGGCGCGCCTATCGTGAGGCGCTTTACGGGCGATGGGGTGAGGCAGATGTGGATGACATGGTGCGCGGTGCGGAACATCTGGTGGCGTCAGGTCTGGCGGATCCGGCCCGTCTGGTGATTCGCGGGGGCAGCGCCGGCGGCTATACAGCACTTGCGGCGCTCGCCTTTCGGGACACATTTTCCGGTGGGGCGAGCCTCTACGGGATTGGCGACCTGATGACACTCGCGCGTGATACGCACAAATTCGAAAGCCGGTATCTGGATTTGCTGATCGGGCCACTGCCCGAGGCGGAGCAGCTTTATCGTGATCGATCGCCGATAGAGCATGTGGACGCGTTGAATTGCCCCGTGATTTTCCTGCAGGGTGAGGATGACAAGGTCGTGCCACCAAATCAGGCCGAGGCGATGGTCAACGCCCTCGATCAGAAGGGCATACCGGTTGCCTATATCTTGTTTGAGGGTGAGGGGCACGGATTTCGGAAATCCGAGAATGTGTGCCGCGCACTGGAGTCGGAGCTGGGTTTCTACGGGCGAATTTTCGGGTTCGCGCCGGCCGATGACCTGCCCGCGCTGGACATTCGAAATTTGGACAATTAGCGGTCGGGAGACGGGAGAGAAAATTATGAAGCTCTATGACTATTGGCGTTCGTCCGCCGCGTTCCGCACGCGCATCGCACTTAACCTCAAAGGGCTTGAGGCCGAGCGCGAATACATCCATCTGCGCCGGAAGGATCAGTCTTCGGACGCTTATCTCGCGATTAACCCGCAGGGCCTGGTTCCAACCCTGATCGATGACGACGGTACACGCGTGATCCAATCGATGGCGATTATCGAGTATCTCGACGAGACGCGACCGGACACGACGCCGTTGTTGCCGGCGGACGCCAAGGGCCGGGCCCGGGTGCGGGCGCTGTCCCAGGCGATCGCTTGTGACATTCATCCGCTCAACAACCTGCGCGTTCTCCGCGTCCTCGGCACCGAGTTGGGCATCGATGAAAAGACCCGGAACGAGCAGTGGTACAAGCACTGGATCGACGAGGGCATGCGCGGGCTGGAAGGCATGCTGGCCGATGGCGGGGCGGGCCGTTTTTCTCACGGAGATACCCCGACCATGGCCGATGTCTGTCTGGTGCCGCAGGTCTACAACGCGCAACGTTTCGGATGTGATCTGTCGGCATTCCCGACGGCGCTGCGCATCAATGAGGCCTGCCTCGAGGAGGCGGCGTTCTGCGACGCGTTGCCGGAGAACCAGCCCGACGCGGAGTAGTCTCGCCTAGCTGCCGCGCTTCTCGATGATGAGCTGGCGCATCTGTTCTGCGCTCACGGCGCCCGGCACGAGTTGATCGCCAATGATGAATGCGGGTGTGCCGCGTACGCCGACCTGGCGCGCGAGCTGCAGGTTGGTCTGGATCTGGGTCTCAATGGACGGAGACTGCATGTCACGCCGGAGCCGGTCGAGGTCCATGCCGAGCCGGGCTGCGACCCGGAAGAGCGCATTCTCCGAGGGGGCGCCCCGCATTTCCATGACCGCGAGGTGAAATTCTGCATATTTTCCCTGTTTGGCCGACGCGAGTGCGGCGCGGGCTGCAAGGGTTGATTCCCGGCCGAACACGGGGAATTCCTTGAAGACAATCTTCACATCGGGGTCTTCGGCCGCGATGTCGACGAGGTCCTGCGCCATTTGCTTGCAGTAGGGGCACTGGTAGTCGAAGAACTCGACAATCGTGACGGATGCGTCCGGATTGCCGATAAACGGGTCATGGCGTGTGTTGAACAGCTGCTCCCTGTTGGCCGCAATGGCACCGTGATTTTGCTGCTGTTGGCCGGCTTGTTGCTGTGCCTGGAGCGCCTCGATGGCTTCGACGATCACTTGCGGATTGTCGAGGAGATACTCACGCACGGTATTGCGAATGTCATTTTTCTGCAGTGCCGTGAAGGTGGCGGTGCTGGGCGCGGCTGATCCCGCAGGTCCTGGGGATTCAGTGACGATCTGTACCGGCTTCTCGGAGAGGGCGGGAAATATGATGGCCAGTGCCACGATCGCGGCCATAACAAGCGCGACGAGAACGGCACCTCGGGATTCCGACACAATTGTTCTCCTAAAGCGAAACAGTCCGGCGGGACCGGTTTGATGCGCGGCGGATGATGGTGGAGTGCGCGGGGGCGTTCAAGACGTGGCGTGGCGTGTCACGCAATATTGACCGTTTGTGTGCCCTACTTGTCGAGGCGCCGACCGGCCTCACTCACGATGTCTTGCGCGCGCAGCCAGCCCGGCGCACCGGCCGGGAGGAGCTCCGAGGCACGTTCGGCCAGTGCCAGCGCAGCTTTCACGTCGCCATTGAGGAGTGTGTATTCGGCCTGACTCAGCGCGAGGTCTCCCTGATTGCCGAGCCTGCCATTGACGATCGTCAGCAGCCGCCAGGCGTCACGCATCTGCGGGTCGAGACGAACTGCCACGCGCAAATTCTCGAGCGCGGGCTGAAGCAGTTGGGCCCGGCCAGTTTCAACCTGCGCCTTGCCCAATGCCGTGCGCAACAAAGCTTCATTCGGTGCCAGCTCAACCATGCGTTCATAAGGTGCAAGCGAATCTTCGACCCGACCGTTCTCGAGAAGCATCTGCCCCTTGAGTTCATGGAAATAGGGGTTGTCCGGGTTGTCGCCGATCAGCCCATTGACCAGCGGCAGCGCCTTGTCGATGTCCGCGTTGCGATAATAGGCGATCGCACGGGCATAGCGGGCCGGGGTCTCTTTCAGATCTTCGGGATATAGTTCGAGCGTGGTGTTCAGCGGTTCCATGAAACCGATCAGCTTGGCCCGCATCAAGTCGTGTTTGCGGGACAGGTCTTTCGAGATGGGTGTGTCCGAGAACCGCGACAGGGCGAGATGCCCGGAGACGGTCGCGATTCGGTCGTTGGTCAGGGGATGGGTGCTCAGATAAGGGTGCTCGCGTCCCCCTGTCACGCGAATCTCACGTTGCAGTAGCTCAAAGAACTCCAA
>JAQCFD010000002.1 GCA_027618305.1 Pseudomonadota bacterium | reverse complement strand
CATGGACGGGCGGGTCAAGACCCTGCACCCCAAGATCCATGGCGGCATCCTCGCCCGACGCGACCATCCCGAGGATCAGGCCGCAATGGCCGAACACGGGATCGGGCCGATCGACCTGATCGTCATCAACCTCTACCCCTTCGAGGCCACCGTCGCCTCGGGCGCCGGTTACGAAGACTGTGTCGAGAATATCGATATCGGCGGCCCGGCGATGATCCGCGCGGCCGCCAAGAACCACGCCCATGTCGCCGTGGTCACGGATCCGGGCGACTATGACGACGTGATTGCGGCCCTCGACGCCAACAAGGGGGCGCTCCCGGCCGACCTGCGCCGCGCCCTCGCGGCCAAGGCCTACGCCCGGACCGCAGCCTATGACGGCGCGATCACCGCCTGGCTCTCGGGTGAACTGGGGGACAAGTTTCCCGAAACCCATGTCACCGCCGGCCGCCTCGCCGGGGTCCTGCGATATGGCGAAAACCCCCATCAGGAAGCCGCGCTTTATATCGGCGGCGCGCCCCGGCCCGGCGTTGCCCAGGCCGAGCAGGTCCAGGGCAAGGAGCTCAGCTACAACAATCTCGGCGACGCGGATGCGGCGTTCGAACTGGTGGCCGAGTTCGACGCGCCGTCGATCGCCATCATCAAGCATGCCAACCCGTGCGGTGTCGCCACCGGCGCCGACCTGGTCGCCACCTATCGCGCGGCACGCAAATGCGACCCGGTCAGCGCCTTCGGCGGGATCGTCGCCGCCAACCGCCCCCTCAACGGTGCGCTGGCCGAGGCCATCACGGAGATCTTCACCGAGGTCGTCATCGCACCCGATGCCGATGCGGATGCCCGCGCGGTGTTCGCCGGGAAGGAAAATCTCCGCCTGCTGCTGACCAGCGAGATGCCCGACCCGCATGCGGCCGGGCGTCTCCTGAAGCCGCTGGCCGGCGGCTTCCTGATTCAGGATCGTGATGCCGGTCACATCACCCGCGACGACCTCAGGATCGTGACGAAGCGCCAGCCGAGCGATCAGGAGATCGCCGATATGCTGTTCGCCTTCACGGTCGGCAAGCATGTGAAGTCCAACACCATCGTCTATGCCAAGAACGGCGCCACGGTCGGCATCGGTGCGGGCCAGATGAGCCGGGTGGACGCCGCCCGCATCGCCGCCCACAAGTCAGGCGAGGCCGCCGCGGCGGCGGGTGAGACCGAACGGCTCACGACCGGATCGGTCGCCGCGTCGGACGCATTCTTCCCGTTCCCCGACGGGCTCCTGACCACCGTGGAGGCGGGGGCGACCGCCGTGATTCAGCCCGGCGGTTCGGTGCGCGACGACGAGGTGATCGCGGCAGCCGACGAGGCGGGAATCGCGATGGTCTTCACGGGCATGCGCCACTTCCGGCACTAGGCACCCGACGGGTGTGGCTCAGCGGCTCGGGCGGTCCGCCGGAACATCCCGCACGGTCAGCCAGAGCAGCAGGCCGCCGATCACCAGAAACGGTAGCACGCTGGCCATGCCCCAGCGCTGGCTGCCGGTCATCGCCGTGATCAACGCCACCAGCCATGGCCCGACGAAGGCCGTGGCCTTGCCGGACAGCGCATAGAGACCGAACATTTCCCCTTCGGCGCCCACCGGGATCATGCGCGCCATGAGGGATCGACTGGCGGCCTGAACCGGGCCGAAGAAGATGCCGAGGATCGCGCCCAGGATGACAAAGGCGAGTTTCGATTCGACCAGCAACAGGGGCACGCCCACGACCACCAGCCCGCACAGCCCCAGGAGGATCGTGCGCTTGGCGCCGATCCGGTCGTCGATCCAGCCGAACACAAACGCCCCACCCCCGGCCGTCACATTCAGGATCAACCCGAACATGATCACCTCGGCCACGGACATCCCGAAGGTCCCCGCCGCAAACACCCCGCCAAACGCGAACAACGTGTTCAGCCCGTCGGTGAAGATCATCCGCGCCAGCAGGTAGCGCCACAGTTGGGGGTGGCGCCGCAGACCCGCAAGCGTCGAACGCAGTTCCGACAGACCGGACCGGATTGCCGCTCCCGCGTCCAGTCCACGCCCGCGCGGGTCACCGGTCCAAACGAACAGCGGAATGCAGAAGACCAGTAGCCAGAGCGCGACAATCGGGCCTGATATCCGGATATGCTCCAGCGCCGCCCCGGTATCATCCAGCCCTAACGGCGGCGGGTCCGCCTGGACGAAACCAAACAGCACGAGCAACAGCCCGCCGACACCGCCGAAATCCCCCAGACCCCACGCCCAGCCCGAAATTCGCCCGAGCCAGCGAGGCGGGACGAGCGTGGGCAGCAGCGCGTTGTAGAACACCATCGACAGCTCGAACGCGACAACGCTGACCCCGACCAGTATCAGCAGCAGCATCGCGTGATCCGGGTCCGGGCGCACGAACCAGAGCAGCGCCGAACCCAGCGCCATGATGAGCGTGAACACGCCAAGCCACGGTTTGCGGCGGCGGCCCTGATCCGCAATGGCACCGAGGAGCGGGCTCAGCACCGCAATCGCAAGCGCCGCAGTCCCGGTCATGATCGCCCACATGGTTGTCGCCGTCGCCGGATCATCAATCACCGCCTGGGTGAAATAGGCCGGGATGACGAAGGTCAGGACGATCGCCGGAAAGGGCGAGTTTGCCCAGTCATAAACGCACCAGGCCCCGACGGATTTGCGGTCGAGACTTCGGCTGGGGTTCTGGCCGGTGTCAGCCGTCATCTGTTCGATCCTGCAATCGCCAGTTGGTCGCCAGGATACCGCCGGCGATGCACGCCAGGCCGACCCAGACCCCCAATGTGATGGTCTCATCCAGAATGATCGCCGCCGCGACCAGCGCCCCCACCGGATTCATGGTCAGGCCGATCGCCACCCGGGTCGGACTCGTGTGACGCAGCGCCCAGAGCCAGAGAAAATAGGTGAACGCGCTGCCGACGACGCCGATATAGAGCACCGCCAGGATCCCGTTCTGCGAGGCCGCGATATTTGCCAGGCTCTCCGCGCCGACCGTGCCGGTGATCGTCCCGACGATCCCTAGAAACAGTGCACCCGAAAGCAGGTTGCAAACCACGAAGATCAGCGGCGGATAGCGGCGGATGACCTGCCGCGTCGCTACATTATAAATCGAAAGCACGAAGGAGGCGGCAAACATCAGCAGATCGCCCCGCCAGCCGCCGGGGATCGCGCTCGCATCCTGCCAGAGCGCAAATGCCACCCCCAGCGTCGCGACGCCGACCCCCAGCGATTTCAGCCAGGTGAGTTGCTCGGCCCGCACCGCCGCCGCAAAGGCCAGGGTGAGGAACGGCACCGTGGAGGCGAGAATGCCGCCGCGCGCCGCGCTGGTATAGGCGAGCGAGGCCGAGACCAGCCATTGGCTGACCCCGAACATCAGGAGGCCGAAACCGATCACGATCCAGAAATCGCGCCCCCGCGGCCAGCCCCGCGCAAAGACCAGGGCCAGCGGCAACAACACAGCCGCACCGATGCCCAGGCGCAGGATGGTGATCGTCAGCGGATCGATGTCGGCGGCGACAAAACGAATGACCCCAAGCGTCGTCCCGGCCGCAAACGGCGCGACCACGGCGGCGATGGCAGCCAACAGGGCGAGCCGCTTCGTCGAGGCGGCACCGCCGCTCACGCCGGCGTGGCTTTGCGTTGCGGCCAGTTGGTCACAGCGATTCCCGCGATCACCAGTACAAAGCCAACAAGCATCGACGTCGTGATCTTCTCATCGAGAAGGACCGCGCCCCAGATCAATGCCATGAGTGGATTCATCGGCAACGCGACCGAGACCAGGGTCGGTGTCGTGTAACGCAGCGCCCATAGCCAAAGCGTATATGAGATGGCTGCCGCGCCAATGCCGAGATAGGCGATGGCCAGCCAACCCGCACTCGAAAGCGCCGGTGTAAATGCCGGCGCGTCGGTTGCCAGTGCAACCACATAGAGAAATGCCGACCCGGGCACCACGCCGGTCACGACGGCGACGAGAGGGGGATGGCGCTGAAGCCAGCGGTTCGACCAGACGCCATGACTGGCCGTGATCAACGCCCCCACCAGGATCAGGCTGTCGCCGATCCAGGCGTCGGGCGGCGCACCGGCGCTCTGGCCGAGCGCCACGGCAATCCCTCCGGTCGCGACGACAATCCCCAGTATTTTCTTGCGTGTGGGACGCTCAATGCGAAACACCGCCGCGATCAGCAATGTCAGGAATGGGGCCGTCATATAGGCAAGCGCGCCGCGCGAGGAGGTCGTATAGGTCAGGGCATTGGCGAAGATGAACTGCAGCCCGCCGAAGAATATCGCCCCCATGAACCCCATGATCACGAGTTCGCGGGGTGACGGCCAGCGGCGGACGACAACAAGGGCAATCGTGCCCAGCACGATCGCAGCAATGACATTGCGCAGGAACGCGACCGTCACCGGCTCGGTCTCGGTCACGAGGAAGCGCATGGCGACGAACGCCGAGCCGCCCAGGGCCGTCGACAGGCATGCTGCGAGCGCCGCGACGATCGCCAGATTGCTGGCGGTGGGATTGAAGAATCGGCTCACACGGGGTCCGGTCGCGGCAAGGTCAAATGCCGCACCGGACAAACAGTCCGGTGCGTGCCGCGAACATGGACCGGCGCGCGTTTACCCGGCAAGCAGATTTCGCAATTGCCCGTTGGCGACAGAAAGCATCGCCAGGTCGACGGATTCACTCGCCCGCAAATCGTCGAGAAGCCTACACGTCCGCTCGACCGCGCCATTGCGAGAGCCGATCCAGGTCTCAATAACCCCAGCTGCGACCTTCGGGCCGAGCTTGCCACCCCCGGCAACGTCGAGCACCCGGTTTGTGAGAGCCGATTGATGGCGATAACTGTCATCCACGATGGAATCGATCGCGATCTTCTCCCATTCGCTCTCGGGCTTGATCTGCTTGGACGCGTGACGCACCCAGTCTATGCCCAGTCGCGCGCCGAGCTCGAAATAGACCCGGCCGGTATCCAGCACGGGCACGCCGGAATCCCGCGCGATACGCACGACATCGCCGGCGGCGGCCAGAATAGCGAGGCTCGCAATTTGTTGGGCCAAGGCCTTGGGCACACCCTCGCTGGTAAGCCGCTCCATATGCCCGTCAATGCTCTGCCGGTCCTCCGCCGCGACAATATCCGGCAGTTTCATCGCCAGCTCACCAATGCCGGGCGCGTAGCGCTCGATCGTGGCCGCGATATCCAGCGGACGTCGCGCATTTGACAGGAACCAGATCGTCAGGCGTTCAGCCAGTTTCTCCAGCTCCTGGGCCATCTCGTTCTGTGTCTCAGTGGTCACCTTGAGGTCGAGCGCTTCAATATCGCGCCACAACGGACGCAGATCGAAGACATCACGCGCGATGACATAGGCCCGCGCGACATCATCTGCAGACGCGCCCGAACGTTCGGTCAGGTCATGAACGAAGGCCGCCCCGACACGGTTGATCAGGGAGTTGGTCACATAGGTCGCGACAATCTCACGGCGCAGGCGATGGCGGGCCACCGGGTCCTCGAAACGCTCACGCAGCGGCCGCGGGAAATACCGGGCCAAATCCTTGACCAGATAGGCATCATCGGGGACATCGGTGGGCAGCAGATCGCCATAGAGCGCAATCTTCGCGTGGGAGAACAACACGGCGTATTCGGGGCGGGTCAGGCCCAGTCCGTCGGACAGGAGATCGGCCATACGCTCATCATCCGGCAGGTGCTCGATCGCGCGGTCCAGCAGGCCGCGCCGCTCGAGCGAGCGCATCACCCGCCATTGCGATTCAAGGAGCTCGGGGGCCCGGCGCTCCGCCTGTGAAATCGCCTGGGTCTGCAGGTAATTGTCATTCAGGACCAGATCCGAGACTTCGTCCGTCATCTCGACCAGAAGTGCGTCGCGCTGCTCCAGAGTCATGTCGCCGCTCGACACCACATCGTCGAGCGCGATCTTGATGTTCACCTCATGGTCCGAGCAATCGACGCCGGCAGAGTTATCGATGAAGTCGGTGTTGAGGCGACCGCCCGCGCGGGCATACTCGATCCGCCCCCGCTGCGTAACACCCAGGTTGGCACCTTCTCCAATCACCTTGCAGCGCAGGGTTTTCGCGTCGACACGCACGGCATCGTTCGAGCGGTCATCGGCGTCGGCCTGGCTCTCACCGGTCGATTTGATGTAGGTGCCGATCCCGCCAAACCAGAGCAGGTCGACCTCGGCCACGAGAAGGGTCCGGATCAGATCGTTCGGAGTCATCTGATCGCGGGTGACGCCAAGCAGCTGCTTGATCTCGGCAGTAAGTTTGATCGACTTGGCCGAACGCTCGAAAATGCCGCCGCCCTTCGAGATCAGCTTTGTCTCATAATCGGTCCAGCTCGATCGTGGCAACGCGAACAGGCGCTTGCGCTCGGCAAAACTCTTCGTCGGGTCCGGGTCCGGATCGAGGAAAATATGCATATGGTTGAAGGCGGCAACCAGCTTGATGTGTTTGGACAACAGCATGCCGTTGCCGAACACGTCACCCGACATGTCACCGACGCCGACCACGGTGAAATCGGTGCGTTGGGTGTCATGTCCGATCTCACGGAAATGGCGTTTGACCGATTCCCAGGCGCCCTTGGCCGTGATGCCCATTTTCTTGTGGTCATACCCGACCGACCCGCCCGACGCGAAGGCGTCACCCAGCCAGAATCCATACTCCTGGCTGATCCCGTTGGCGATATCCGAGAACGTCGCCGTCCCCTTGTCCGCCGCCACCACGAGATAGGGGTCATCGGCGTCGTAACGCACCACGGTCTCGGGCGGCACAAGCTTGCCGGCGACCAGATTGTCCGTCACATCCAGCAGGCCCCGGATCAACGTGCTGTAGCAGGCAATGACCTCTTCCTGCGTCGCCTTGCGGTCCGCCTGAGGGTCACCGGTGGGGGCCGGCAAATTCTTGCACACGAAGCCACCCTTGGCCCCGACAGGCACGATCACCGAGTTCTTGACCATCTGAGCCTTCTGAAGCCCCAGGACTTCCGTGCGGAAATCCTCGCGCCGGTCGGACCAGCGAATGCCGCCGCGCGCAACATCGCCGCCCCGCAGATGACAGCCCTCCATGCGCGGGCTGTAGACGAAGATCTCCTTCTTCGGCCGCGGCTCGGGGAGGTCATCGACTCTCGCGCTGTCGAGCTTGAAGGACGCATAGGGTTTGAATCCACCGTCCTCTTCCGTGGTGAAGAAGTTCGTGCGCAACGTCACGTCGACGGCATTGGCAAAACGGCGAATAATCCGGTCTTCATCCAGATTCGAAACGGCATCGAGCCCTTCAGCCAGGTCCTTGCGCAGTTTTTTAACCCGGCGTTCGCTCGCCGGCGTGCCGGCCTGGGCCGGATCGAACCGCGCGACAAACAGTTCGACGATGAGCCGTGCCAGCTTCGGATTGTTCGCCAGCGTCTCTTCCATATAGGACTGGGAGTAGGCGATGCGGCTCTGCAGGAGGAACTTGCAATAGGCGCGCAGCACCAGAATTTCACGCCACTCGAGCCCCGCCCCCAGAATCAGTTTGTTGAACCCGTCATCCGCAACCGACTCTTCGCAGACCCGGGCAAAGCCGTCATGGAAGGTGTCGCGCACCGTCGCGAGATTGATCTCTGCGCCCGTGCGGGATTCCATTTGAAAATCATGAACCCAGACCGTCCCCGACCCGTCGCCGTACTGATATTCGACCTCAAACGGCTCCTCGCCGATCACCTTCAGGCCCATATTCTCGAGCATCGGGATCACATCCGACAGGGGCAGTGCCTGGTGCGCATGGTAGAGTTTCAGATGCACCGTCCGCGCGGCGTCTCCGACCGGGCGATACAGGTTCAATTGCAATTTCTCGGAAATCCGCGCCGCATCGATCAATCCGATATCAATGACCGCCGCATCGGGCTCATACCTGTCGCGATAGGCGGCGGTGAACGCCTGCCCATAACGCTGGTACATGACCAGGCCGACCTCTTCGCCGCGCGCTGCGGCCAGCGCGTCGCGCAAACGGTCTTCCCATGAGCGCGTCGCCTCGCGCAGCGCCATCTCGATCTCGTCGACCTGGTAGTTCGGATTCCTATCTGCCCCGGTCTTTATGACGAAGAGAATCCGCGCGAGGACGGAATCCGTTCCAAACTCGGGGAAGAACGCGACGCAGTTGCCGCCGAATGAATCTTCCAGAATCTCGGCCACTTTCTCGCGCAACTCGGTGTCGTAATGGTCACTGGGCACAAACACGAGCGCCGTGATGTAGCGTTGAAACGGATCCTCGCGCACGAACAGCGCCGTGCGCTGGCGTTCCTGCAGATGCAGAATACCCAGCGCATGTTCCAGCAGAAGGCCGTCGTCGATCTGCAGCAGTTCGTCGCGCGGATAGGTCTCGAGGATGTGCGCCAGCGCCTTGGAATCGTGGCTGGACGGCGGGAAGCCCGCGCCGTTCATCGTCTTTTCGATTTTCTTGCGCAGCATCGGTATACGCGACGGAGAGACACTGTAGGCGGTCGAGGTAAACAACCCGACGATCATCCGTTCGCCCGTCACCTTGCCGGACGCATCGAATTTCTTCACGCCGACCACATCCATGTGCACGCGCCGGTGCACGGTCGCACGCTGGTTCGCCTTGGTCACCATCACGAGATGGGGCTGGCGAATGAACGCGCGGACCTCATCCGGCAGGGGCGCGTCATCCGCCCAGTTCTCGAAAATTTCCCGGTCCACGTTGCGCAATAGGCCAAGCCCGCCGGGCTGCGCTTTCAGCTTCTGTTTCGCGCCGGTGCCGACATGGTCATACTCGCGATAGCCCAGAAACGTGAAATGATCGTCGAGCATCCATTCGACGAAGGCGCGTGTCTCCTCGATTTCCGGCTTGGCAATCTTGGGCGGCTGGTTGTCGAGGTCGGCCAGAATATCGGCGACCCGGCCTTGCATGGCTTTCCAATCCTGCACCGAGGCGCTGACATCCTGCAGGACCTGCTCAAGCCGGCCCGCCAGATGGGCCAGGGTTTGGGGGTCGGTCAGCTCATTCACTTCGAAATGCATGAAACTTTCGGCGCCCACGCTGTCCACTGTGCGGGCGGTGCATTCTTTCATCGTCCCGGCGCCGGTACGGGTCACCTGAAAGATCGGGTGGATCACGAGATGCACCGTCAGGCCCTGATAGTTCAGCTCGGCAGTGATCGAATCGACCAGAAACGGCATGTCTTCCGTGACGATCTCGATCACGGTGTGTGTGCCGTTCCAGCCATGATCATCCTGGCGCGGATTAAAAACCCGGATCAGGGGCTCGCCCGGCAGACGCTTCTGCGCAAAGGAGAGATATGACTCCGCAGCGGCTGAAAGCGTTTGCGCGTCCATCCCGGCAATGTCGGCCGGGGGCACATTGGCGTAGTAGGCGCGCACAAAATCCGCACAGGCCGCGCCCGCATCACCGCCAAGGCGCTTCTTCGCGAGCTGCGCCGCCTTGCCAACCAGGTTTTTCTTCCGCGTAACACTGCGCGTCGCCATTGATTTCTTTCCTTCAATCCTGTGCGCCCGGGCGTCCGAATTGATCGGACGGCCGCCAGGCGCATCTCGGTTGCGTCAAACATACGAACCGATTGGTAAAACATGGTTAACACCGGCAAGCATTCGTTAACCATGTCTTTTCATAATGCCGCGTTGACAATTGCGCCATCGGCGCCGAATTCCCGGGACGCGAAACACGCCATGACCGCACAAGATATCCACACGCCAGACATCAACACCGGCACCGATAACTCTATTCCCCTGCTCGATCGCCTGCCTGAAGCACTCCGCGCCAGCCTGACACCCGAACAACAGCAGGCGCTTTCCGCTTTCATCGAACCGGCAACGGCCAACGCGCATCCGGTCGATCTCCGGGTGACCGTGCCGGTGCCCGGTCGCCCGTTCTTCTTCTCGGTCCTGGCCGGTCCCGAGCGACGCTCTAAAGGCCGACGTGCCATGGAGCGCCAGCGCCACCCCCTGCATACGATCGGGAACATCATATTCCTGGGATCCAGCCTGTTCGGTGTCTACGCACTCGGACTGGTGGCATTCCTGGCCGCGGGGTCGGTACTCCAGTTCTGATCTGACTCACGACCCGTCTGCTGAGACGGCACCACCAAAGGACTTGTCCCGGCCCCCGATTTACGAGACCCTTTGATGGACTCATGTTTGTTCGGGGGGAACCGCCTTGCGTCTCGTGACATTTACGACTGCCGGCGCAACACGCCTCGGCGCATTTTTCAACAACGACACATCCATCGTCGATCTTGCCGCCGCCGCCGAGCAGGTCTCGCCGGAAGACGACAACACAGCCTTCGCGTCGATGCTCGCCCTCATCGACGGTGGCGACGCCGCGCTCACCCGTACTTACGAACTTTGCGACCGGACGATCACCTGGGGCATCGACGCCGCGATTTTCGCGCGCGATACGGTCCGGCTTGAAGCACCGCTGCCCAACCCGCGCCGCCTGCGCGATTGCGCCTGCTTCCTGCAGCATCTGCGCAACGCCCGCGAGGTCCGCCACACTCGGCTGGCCGCGCGCGAAGCCGACCCCGAGGCGGCCCTCGAGCGCTACCGCGCAGCCGGCGCCCTCGATGTGCCGCCCGAATGGGTCGCCGCACCGGTCTATCTCAACAGCAACCATCTCAGCATCATCGGCCCCGAGGACGAGGCGATCTGGCCGCACGGCGCGCGCCGCATGGATTATGAGCTCGAATGGGCCATGGTCACGGGCCGCCGCGGCACCAACATCAGGGCCGATCAGGCCGCCGACCATATTTTCGGTTACATGGTCTTCAACGACATCAGTGCGCGGGATATCCAGGCCATCGAAATTCGCAGCGGCGCCGGCATGGGTGGGCCCGGCAAGGATTTCGACGCCGGCAACGTCTTCGGCCCCTGCATCGTCACGGCGGACGAAATCACCGATCCCTACAATCTGACCATGTGCGCCCGGATCAACGGCGACGAGTGGAGCCGGGGCAATTCGTCGATGATGGACCACCGCTTCGAAGACGTGCTGGCCCATCTCAGCCACAACCAGACGGTCCATGCCGGGGAGGTTTTTGGCTCCGGCACCGTGCCAACCGGCTGTGGGCTCGAACATAATCGCTATCTCGAGGACGGCGATGTGATCGAACTCGACGTGGAATCCCTTGGCGTGCTGAGCACCCGGATCGTCAAGCCGGCCGACTGGCGCGACCGCGAAAGCCCCGACAAAAACTGAGGAGACCGACATGCCCCGCGACATCCGCCGCGTCATTACCGGCCATGACGAAAACGGCAACGCCGTCGTGATGATCGACGAGACCATGACCCCCGATATGGGCCATGTGCTGACACCCGAGGGACAGCCCAATGTCCGGCTTTCCGATGTCTGGATTTCCGGCAACATCCCCGCCAGCAATGCCGGCAATGCCGATACGGTCGGCGACAGGGTCACTCTGGAGCCGCCCGCCGGCGGTGCCGTGTTCCGCATGCTCGAAGTGCCCCCCGACTCCCAGCGCAACTACGACAGCATGAAGAAATATTTCGAGCAGATGGGCGCCGGCGACCGGCTCGACGGGCAGAAACACCCCGGCATGCACAAGACCCGGTCGGTGGATTATCTGATCGTTGTTTCGGGCGAAATCTGGCTGATCCTCGACGACGAAGAGGTCTGTCTCAAGGCCGGCGACACCTGCGTCCAGCGCGGCACCCTGCATGCCTGGTCAAACCGGACGGAAGAGCCCTGTCTGCTGGCCGGAATTCTGCTCGACGCGACCCCGCTCGACTAGAGCAACTTGTTGCGGTGCACCATCCGCGCGCTAGAGAAAGAGCGCCCGCGAGTCAACCTGCGGTACTATTTTCCTTTCGGAAAAATGGTTTGCCGTCCGTCTCCCGATGGCGATACGCTTTGCGGACAATAAATCAAGAAACCAATCAGGGGTGGTCCCAATTATGAAACGTTTTACATCATTCGCCTTCGCGGCAGTTGCCGCAGCCGGGTTCGCCTTCGGGGCTCCCGGCACTGCATCCGCTGCGGATTTCCCGAGCAAAGCTGTCCAGCTCCAGGTGCCGTTCGCACCGGGTGGCGGTGCCGACCGGACGTTCCGTCTGTTTGCTCCCTATCTCGCCGAAGAACTCGGCCAGCCCGTGAAAGTCACCAACGTCGCCGGCGGTGGCGGCTGGGTGTCATGGAGCCAGGTCGTCAACGACTGGAACCCGAAGCGCGACGATCACAAGCTGGCCGTTGTCAACATTCCGCACATCTTCTCGTTCCTGAACCCCGCCATGAAGCGCACGGAGAAGCTGGAATCCTTCAACTTCCTGGCCTGGCATTCCTACGATCCGGGTCTTTGGCTGACGCGTTACGACGACGAGCGTTTCAAAAACCTCGAAGACGTTCTCGCCTATGCCCAGAAACAGCCGATCATCGTGGCGCCGGGCAGCTTCGGCAGCGATGACCATATCGGTGTCGCGTTTGCGCAGCAGGCCGTTCCGGGCTTTCAGGCGAAGTTCGTCACCAGCCAGGGCGACAACTCCAAGATCCAGCTCGCGCTGGGCAAGCATGTGGACCTGATCGCCGCCAACGTCGGCTTCTTCATCCCCTCGATCGAGGAAAAGAAGCTGCGGCCGATCGCCGTGCTGCACCCGACCCGCTGGTCGTTGCTGCCGGACGTCCCCACGTTCGAGGAGATCACCGGCAAGCGTAACATCACCTATGCCGGCCGCACCCTGGCGACCGCCAACGGCCTCGAGGAAGAGAAGCGCAAGATCTATCTCGACGCCATCAAGCGGGCCATTGCCAATCCTGAGTATGCGGCCAAGGAAGCCGCCAACAAGAACCATCTCATGTTCGCCGAAGGCGACGAGATGTGGCAGCTCCTGCGCGACGGCCAGAAGGTCGCCGAGCAGGCCGCCTACTGGAAGCAGGAAGGCGTTCAGTAAGCATACGGGTAGCGGAAACTCTGTTTCCAACAATCACGCCCCGTCGGTTTGATCCGGCGGGGCGTGTTATCCCGTTCATGACCGCGACAAAACATTCCGGCCACGAGATATCCTGGGGGGGAATTCAATGACACGATTGATGGCCGAACGGCTTGTCGCCATAGGTATTATTCTGGCCGCTGGGTTCATGTACACCCAGACGATTGGCTGGCCGCAACGCGCTGGCGCGTTCCCGCAATTCGCGGAAATTGGCATCATGGTTCTCGCGTTCGGCATGCTCGCACGCTCCCTCACCGCCCGGGACAAAGAACGCCTGAAGGGCATGGTGAAGTTCGACTTCTCCTACACCGCCTGGAAGCCCGTCTATGTGATGCTGCTCGGCGTGATTTACTCCATCGCCGTCTTCAAAATCGGCTTCTACGTCACCTCTTTCTTCTTCTACTTCATCGCGGCCTACATGACCGGCCTGCGCGATCACAAGCTGATCGTGGTCACTGCCGCCATCCTGTTCCCGCTGCTGTATGCATTTTTCACCCTGGTCCTCGGCGCATTTCTGCCCGAAGGCATCCTCTTTTAGCGCCGCGCGGAGATACGGATCATGGAAAGCCTCGAATTTCTCCTGAACGTTCTGACGCTCGCCAACATGGGCGCGATGTTCGTCGGTATTGTTGTCGGTCTCATCATCGGCGCCATTCCAGGCCTCGGACCGCCCATGGCCATCGCCCTGATGATCCCGATCTCGTTCGAATGGCCGGCGGAAACCGCGCTCATCCTGATGGTGTCGACCTATGCCGCGGGCATCTATGGCGGCTCGTTCACGGCGATCCTGCTGCGCGCACCGGGCACCTCGGCGTCGGCGGCCTCGGCCATCGAAGGCTACGAGATGACCAAGCGCGGCCGCGCGACCGAAGCCATCCGCATGTCCACCTTCGCCTCGGTGATGGGTGGCCTGATCAGTGGCTTCGCCCTTCTCTACCTGGCGCCGCCGCTGGCCAAGATCTCGCTTCTGTTCGGCCCGTCGGAATTCTTTGTGGTCGCCCTGCTCGGCCTGACGGCAATCGCGGCTGTGTCCTTCGGCGCCGTGCTGAAGGGCCTCATCGCCGGCCTGGTCGGATTGCTCATCAGCACCATCGGCGTCGACGCCGCGTCGGCCTTTCCCCGCTTCAACTACGGCATGACCGGTCTCCTGTCCGGCGTCGGCATCCTGCCCGCCGTGATCGGCCTGTTTGCGTTCGCCCAGGCACTGACCTTGTGCGAAGGCAGCCCCAAAACCAATATTTCGGGCAAGGCCAAGCTCAGCTGGAACATCATGCCCCGCTGGTCCGAGATCATGCATTGCCGCTGGTCGCTGGTACGCGGCTGGACGACCGGCCTGATCATGGGAATCGTGCCCGCCGCCGGCGCGAGTGTCGCCCAGTGGATCGCCTATGCTTGGGAAATCCAGCGCGGCAAACCCGGCGACAAGTTCGGCGAGGGCGAGGTCAAGGGCCTCGCCGCCACGGAAGGCTCCAACAACGGCGTGACGGGAACCTCCCTGATCCCGATGTTCGTGCTGGGAATTCCCGGCGGTATATCGGCGGCCGTTATTCTCGGCGCGCTGATGATCCACGGGCTGCAACCGGGTGACCGGTTGTTCACGGATTCACCGGAAGTCATTTTCACGGTGATCTGGGGTTTCATCCTCGCCAACTTCTTCATGGGCGGGATCGCCGCCGTGATGGCGCGCACCCTGGCCTATGTCACCCTGTTCCCGCGCGGCCTTCTGGCCCCGATCATCATGATCTTCTGCGTCGTCGGCACCTTCGCCGCGAGCGGAAACCCGTGGGACGTGTGGATCATGATCGCCATGGGGATCATTGGTTACCTGGCGCAGAAGTACAACTTCTCGCCCGCCGGCATTCTGCTGGGCATCATCCTGGGCCCGATTGCCGAAGAAGGGCTGCGCAACGTTCTGATCGTCTCCGACGACAGCCCGTTCAGCTTTATCTTCAGCCGTTGGATTTCGGACGTCATCATCTTCATGATCGTCATCGCGCTGTACTACTCGTTCAAACCGAAGGCCTGGGATCAGGCCGTCGAGCAGGGCGAGGCGACCCTCGCGGCTGGCGGTAAGCCAGGCGACAAGATCATCGATGACTAGATCCTGATGCTTGGTTTCGTTGTGATTTGGTTTTTAACCCCGGCACCTCCCGAGGGCCGCTGATGCGCGAATATGGCATCGGACAGTCGGTGCCGCGGGTGGAAGACCGGCGCCTTCTTACGGGCAAGGGCAACTATACCGACGACCGCAAGGTGCCGGGCGCGGCCTATATGGCCATTCTGCGCTCGCCCCATGCGGCGGCGGCCATCCGCGCCATCGATACGTCCGCCGCGGCAGCAATGCCCGGCGTTGTCGCGGTGCTGACGGCAGATGACCTCAAGGCGGACGGTATCGGCGGCCTGGCCTGCGGCGTGAAGCGCAAGCAGCGCGACGGCTCTCCCATGGTCGAGCCGCCCTATCCCCTCCTGGCCGACGGTGATGTTCATCTCGTCGGCATGGCCGTCGCGGCGGTGATCGCCGAGACCTACGCCGAGGCGGTGGATGCCACGGAGGCAATCGAGGTCGACTACGACCCGCGTGCACCCCTCACCGAGACCGGTCATGCCAGGGATGCGGACGCGCCCGAAGTCTGGGACACGGTACCGGGCAACGAGAGCTTCGTGTTCGCGCTCGGCGACAAGGACGCCACCGATGCGGCCTTCGCGGCAGCCGCCCATGTGGTCGAGCTCGACTATGAAATCAGCCGTGTGTCCACCAACACGATGGAGGTGCGCGCGGCAATTGGCTTTTTCGACCCGCTGGAAGAGCGCTACACGCTTTATGCCGGGTGCCAGTCCCCCCATCGGCTCCGCTCGGACCTGGCGAAGAATGTGTTCGGCATCCCTGAAGGCAAGTTACGGGTCATTTCACCGGATATGGGCGGCGGCTTCGGCATGCGCGGCAGCCCCTTTGTCGAGCATGCGCTGGTCCTGTGGGCCGCGCGACGCACCGGCAGGCCCGTGCGGTTCACCGCAACCCGCAGCGAGGCGTTGGCCAGCGACTATCACGCCCGCGACAACGTCTCCCATGCCGCCCTGGCCCTCGATACCGACGGCAAGTTTTTGGGTCTCAAGGTCTCCACGGACGCGGCGCTGGGCGGTTATCTCAGCAACTCCGGGCCCCATTCACCGACCAACAATCTCGGCGGCCTTTCGGGCGTCTACACGACACCCCATGTGCATGTCGAAGCGCGCGGCGTGTTCACCCACACCAGCCCCACCGCGACCTATCGCGGGGCCGGGCGCCCCGAGGCGTCTTACGGCCTGGAGCGCCTGATCGACGCCGCCGCCTATGATCTGGGCATCGACCCGGTCGAGCTGCGCCGTCGGAACCTCATTCCCAACGACGCGCTGCCCTACGACACGGGCTTCGTCTTCACCTATGACAGCGGCGATTTCGCCGGCTGCCTCGACGGGGTTGTGGAGGCCGCCGACCGCGACGGCTTCGAGGCCCGCCGGGCCGAGGCCGCGTCCCGTGGCAAATTGCGCGGCATGGGCATCGCCACGGTGATCGAGATCGCCGGCGGCCCCCTGCCACTGCCCAACGAGGAAAGTGCGGCGGTACGTTTTGACACCGATGGCGGCGTGTCGGTGCTCATGGGCACCCATTCCCACGGCCAGGGCCATGAGACCGCGTTCGCCCAGATCGCCTCGGAAAAACTCGGGGTGCCGTTCGACTCGATCCGCGTTCAGTATGGCGACACCGACCTGATCCATCATGGCAAGGGCACCTTCGGCTCCCGCTCCATCAGCGTTGGCGGCGCAGCACTGCTGCGCGCATCGGAAAAAATCATCGCCCGCGCGACCCTGATCGCCGCCCATCTGCTCGAAGCCGCGGCGGCGGATATTCAGTTCGACGACGGCGTCTTCACCGTGTCCGGCACCGACCGCACGATTACCCTGCCCGACGTGGCGAAGGCCTCCTACGTGCCGGCGAAGATGCCGCGCGAGATGGACATGGGGCTCGCCGAGGGCGCCATCATCGTGCCGCCCGGGCCGACCTATCCCAATGGCGCGCACGCCTGCGAGGTCGAGATCGACCCGGAGACCGGCGTGGTCGAGATCATCGCCTATACCGTCTTCGACGATGTCGGGGTCGCCCTGAACCCGATGATGGTCAAGGGCCAGGTCCATGGCGGCGTGGTCCAGGGGGCGGGCCAGGCGTTGCTTGAGCGCGTGGTCTACGACCCCGACAGCGGCCAGCTCCTGACCGGTTCCTTCATGGACTACGCCATGCCGCGCGCCGACGATTTCCCGAGCTTCGACGTGCACGAGCACAACATACCCTCGAAGAACAATCCCATGGGCCTCAAGGGTGCGGGCGAAGCCGGCACCGTCGGGGCGCTGCCGTCGGTCATGAATGCCGTGTGCGACGCACTTCGCCCGCTCGGTATCCGCCATATCGACATGCCTGCCTCACCGGAAAGAGTTTGGCAGGCCATACAAAACGCAAAAAAAAACGTCGTATAATCGACACCAACAAATCCGCACAAATTCCGATCCAAGGAGAGAATCACGATGGCCGCACCTGAAATTCACAATATGACACTACTGTCCCAGGACACCCTTGTCGGCTTTGGCGGCATGGGCGAAGGCATGGCCATGCAGATCGCGCCCGATGGCCGCCGCATCATCTGGCTCGCCCACGAACGGGGACCGAAGAACTTCACCGGCGTCGATGTCTCCGACCCGAAGAACCCGAAAGTCGTGGTGCAGACCGATCTGCCCATCGTCAACATGCGCTCCAACTCCCTTGAGGTGACCGGTGACATCATGGCCGTCGCCTACCAGACGCCCGGCGTGAACGAACAGAAGGTGGGTGTGGAGCTGTTTGATATCTCGACCCCTGAAGACCCGAAGTCGATTTCCTTCTTCGACTGTTCCGGCCCCCACTCGCGCGGCGTCCATCAGCTCTGGTTCGCCGACGGCGAGTATGTCCATTTCGCCGGCGGTTCGGACGACTTCGTGCCGACCCACCCCAAGGACGACCAGTTCTACCGCTGCATCGACGTGCGCAACCCGTCGAAGCCGAGCGAGGTCGGCCGCTGGTGGTACCCTGGCACCCGCGAAGGTGACAACGTCGCACCGCCGCCGCGCCACCCGGAGTTCGATTCCGGCTTCCGCGCCCACAACACCAACGTCTATCCCCAGCGTCCCGACCGCATGTATCTCGGCTATCTCGACGGCGGTACCTTCGTCATGGATATCTCCGACAAGTCGAACCCCCAGGTGATCGGCGAATGGAACCCCAGCCCGCCCTATAACGGGTTTGCCCACACCGTGCTGCCGCTGTTCAGCAAGGACGTCCTGATTGTCACCGACGAAAGCATTCGCGACGATGCCATGGACTGGCCGAAGCTGGCCTGGGTGGTCGATGCCCGCAAGGAAGACAATCTGGTGCCGATCGGCACCCTGCCGATGCCGCCGCTGGATGACTTCCGCAATCGCGGCGGGCGTTTCGGGGCCCACAATCTGCATGAAAACCGGCCCGGACCGTCCTTCCAGTCGGACGACCTGATCTTCGGCACCTTCTTCAACGGCGGCCTGCGGGTGTTCGACCTGAAGGATCCGCTGCAGCCGAAGGAAGTGGCGTATTTCGTGCCGCCGAAGCCGGACAACTCACCGGTCGCGACGGCGCAGATCAATGACGTCTATGTCGATGAAAACCGGATCGTCTACTGCGTCGACCGTCACGGTGGCGGCCTTTACTGCCTGACGCTCGACATCTAGAGCGTTATTGGCCGAGTAAACCGGCCAGCGGCCGCCGCACAAAGGGATGGTGCGGGGCCGCGACGCCGGTCAGGTAATCCAGCAGGCGGGGATCGATATCCTCGTCTGGCTGGACGACCAGCGGCCCGTCGGTGAGCCAGAACAGGGCCCTGGCCTCGACGGTCTGGCTCTCATGCTCGAACCGGGCCCGGATCAGCGGACGGTAGGCGGCATAACACCAGGCGTGGTGACCATTCGCGACATCCTCCATGCCCCCCGGCACAGGCAAATCGTCCCGCATCGCGTCAGCCCGGTCGATGACCGCGTCGAAATAGGCCACGAGCCAGCGCCGCATGGCGATTTCGAACACATCGAGCAAGCTCGTGTGCAGTTCGCGCAGGAACATCAGGCATTCGTCAGGGCCGCCAACTGATTCCGGCGCAGGCGGCTTGAACAGCGGAAAATTTCCGTCACTCAGGCGCAACGCACGCCCGGGCATCACGTCGATACGGTGCCGTCCGGCATGGGTGATAGTGATCATTTTGTTCATCTCGGGCCAAACAAAGCGCTTTTTTATGGCGCGCACAAACCGGAGAATACCGAATGGCGGCGAGGCGGGCCAATCAGGGGGACGAAAACATGCGGACACTAACAATCAACGTATTTCCGGGGGCCATCAACGTGCCTCTGTGGGCCGGGCACAAGCAGGGCTTCTTCGCCCACCGCAACCTGGATCTGGACATTATTTTCACGCCGAATTCGATCGAGCAGCTGACCGGCATCGCGGCGGGCAAGTTCGACATCATGCTGACGGCGATCGACAACATCATCGCCTACAAGGAAAAGCAGGGCGAGGTGCCAGCCGAGGGCGACACCGACCTGTTCGCCTTCATGGGCTCGGACGATGCGTTCCTGCGCTTCGTCGTCCAGGAGGACATCAAGTCCTTCGCCGACCTGCCCGGCAACATCCTGACGGCCGACGCGCTCACCACCGGCTTCGCCTTCGTCCTGCGGCGCATGCTTGCGCTGAACGGCATCGATGAGAACAGCATCGAATGGATGTCCACCGGCGGTGTGTTGCAGCGCTGGCAGGCGATGATGGAGCATCCCGAACAGAAGGGCACGCTGCAGGTCACCCCGTTCGAGATCATGGGTGCGTCCAAGGGGCACCATGTTCTGGCCCGCGCGGCGGACGTGCTGGATTCCTATCAGGGGATCGTCGGCGGTGCCCGGGTCGCCTGGGCGCGGGAGAATGCCGAGGATCTGTCCGGCTTCATCGCCGGCTGGCTCGAGGCCGTGAACTGGCTCTACGACCCGGCCAACCGCCAGGCCGCGCTGGATATCATCGCCGAGAACATGCCGCAGATGCCCGAGGCCGTCGCCGCCGGCGCCCTCGACGTGTTCTTCGATGCCGAGACCGGCATGCGCCGCGACGGGACGTTCGACATGCCCGGCATCGCCACCGTGCTCGACCTGCGCCGCGAGTTCGGCCCGGCACCCGACGACCTGCACGGGCCTGAACACTATATCGACACGGCGTATCTCGAGGCCGCGAAGGGCCGTTAGGCCCAACCGAAATTGTACCGCTAAATCGAGAGCGTCAGATCAACAGCAGCAACGCCCCGATCACGGCGATGTTCGAGAACACGAACGACAGGTGCAGGTGACGGCGCAGCGGGTCTTCCATCGTCCAGAAACGATGGAAGATGGCGCTCGCGAGCACCGTGAACACAATCAGCAGGATCGCACCGAGCCCCGCCTGCCAGTCGATCGCAACCATCAGCCCGCCGGCTGCCTGCAGCGCGAAACCCGCCCAAAGGGTCGCCCGGGACAGCGGGATACCCATCGCCGCCATCCGGTCGACATGCTGGCGCTCCTTGGTCGCGGCGTTGATCAGTAGCGTGCCCAGAAATAGGGTCGCGATCATCAGTTGCCCGACGATCTCGAGGGGCGGGTGGTCGGCGTAAAACATGGCGGTCACTTCAGGTTGGTTTGCGGGTCGATGCCCAGCGCCACCTGCCCGTAGGTCGTCGCGGCGATATCCCAGTTCAGTGCGAAATGCCCGCTCATGGCGTGCATGTCGCGGAACTTCCGCTGCAGGGCGTTGTCCAGGAAGATGCCCTGGCCGCCCAGGGTGGTGAACAACCGGTCGACCGCGGCCCGGCATTCGCGCACCACATAGGCATGGTCGCGACGGTTGCGCGCCCGCTCCAGCAGCGTCAGCTCGCGGCGCGCATGCATCGCCGCCATCGCCTCGCCCGTGTCGCGCATCACCAGCAGCCGCGCGGCGTCGATCTGGGCGGCAGCCTCGGCGATGTGCACCTGCAGGGTCTGGTGTTCCGCGACCCGCACCCCGCGCGAGCTCCGCCCGGCCATCTGTTCGACCACGGCATCCAGCAGGCTTTCCGCGATGCCCAGCGACGGCACCGCCAGCAGGAACGGCACGCACGGCGGGTGGGGCAACCGGTAAAGCGCCGGCGCGTCGGTTTGGCCCCTGGCCGCACCCCCTGCGCCCGCCATCCGAAACGGCAATGCGCGATAATCAGGCACGACCGCGCTTTCGACATGCAAATTCTTGCTGCCGGTCCCGGCCAGGCCCATCACATGCCAATTGTCTTCGATCACGACATCGTCGCGTGACACGATGCAGTAGTTCGGCTCGATCGCGCCGTCCGGCCCCGTCGGCAACAGCACGCCCACGATCAGCCAGTCGGCATGGTCGCAACCACTCGACCATTCCCAACTGCCGGAGACCCGCCAGCCGCCGTCGACCCGCTCATGCTTCCCCCCGGGGGTGAACCCGGCGGAAACCAGCGCATCGGGATTCTCAGCCCGCACGGCGTCAGCGGCCCGGTCATCGAACATGCCGATCAAAATCTGATGGTCGGTATAGACACCCGCCACCCAACCGGTGGAGCTGCAGCCCCGCGCCAGTGCCGCGACAATATCGCAGGCCGCATCAAGCGGTGCTTCCGCCCCGCCGAACCGCGCCGGCTGACAAATGCGGTGCAGTCCCGCGGCCTTGAGGTCGGCGATCGTCTCGTCGGGGATACGGCGCAGCTGTTCTGTTGCCTGGGCGCGCGCAGCGAGGCTCGGCTCCAGCGCGGCGGCACGTGATTTCAGACCCGATGCGGCCGTCACGGCTGTTGTGTCTGGCATGCTCTATCCTTGTCCCCTGTATCGCCTAGTGAAGGCGGCGCAACGCGCCCGGTCAAGAGGGTTGCGCCAAGCCGATTGGTGCTCCCGCCCGGTTGGACTAGACTTAGCCGCGAAACAGGGGAGTCGGATCATGGACGGAACGGTCAGCAACACGGATCAGGCGGCGGACGAAGGCGTCGTGGCGCGGGCGCGCTACTACAGCCTGGGGGACATCTTCAAGGTCGGGCGCCCGCCGATCCCGCAGATGGCGTTCGTCGCACAGCGCGACCAAGCCATGGCACCCGGCACGCCCACCGGCTGGATATCCCTCGATATCGGCGCCCAAATCGGCCTCAACGAGCCCGCGACCACACCTCTCATGCTGGCCCGCTACGCGCGGATTGCCGCCGGTGAGGCCCTGACCGGGTCTTTCCGTGCGAGCGGCGAGTTCTATTTCGTCATTTCCGGCGACGGTCGGGCGACCAAGGGCGACGAGAGCTTCGACTGGCAGTCCGGCGACGTGTTCTCCCTGCCCGGCGGCAGCGAGACCCGCCTCGATGGTGGGCCCACCGGCGCGGTGCTGCTGCTGGTGACGAACGAGCCCGAGCTCGCCTTTCACGGGCTGGCGGCGCCCACACCGGAGACGGCCCCCACCCGCGCCGTGCGCTACCCGATGGCCGAGATCCTCGCCGAGATGGGCCGGGTCCGCGCCGACCAATCGGCCGACCCCAACGCCTCGGGCCGGGCCCTGCATCTGACCAGCGAGCGCAACGGGAATGCGGACGCGGCCCACCCAACGATCAAGCTCGCCATGAACACCCTCGACCCCCACAGAGTTCAGCGCCCCCACCGGCACAATTCGGTCGCGCTCACCCTGCCAATCGCGGCCGACAATGTGTATTCGGTGATCGAGGGAAACCGCCTCGACTGGCATCAATATGCCCTGATGATCACGCCGCCCGCCGAACTTCACGAGCATCACAACGAGGGCGACACGCCGATGCTGTCTCTCGTCATTCAGGATGGCGGGCTGTATTTCCGCTGCCGCACCATCGGCTTCAGTTTCGACTAATCAACCCCAAACGGGATTCTCCTTCATGACATTCTCCATGCACCGCATCTCCGTGCCCGTGTACGACCAGATGCTCACCAATCTCGACTATGTGCTCGAACAAGGCGCCGCCTATGCTGCCGAAAAAGGTCTCGACGAGTCCGAACTGTTGGAGCGCCGCCTGGCGCCGGACATGTTCACACTCGCGGGCCAGGTCCAGCGCGCCTGTGAACATTCCGCTGTGGCCATGTCGCGGCTCGCCGGCATCGAACCGCCGGCATTGTCCACCGAGCCCGACACCAGCATCGCCGGGGCCCGTGCCCGCATTGCCGCGTCGCGTAACTTCATCAACGCGATCAACCCCGACCAACTCGAGGGCAACCCCGACCGGCCGATCACGGTCAAGGTGCGCCTGGGCGAGGTGAGCTGGCCGGCGCAGGACTATCTGCTCCATTTCGCCAAGGCGCATTTCTATTTCCACGTCACCACCGCCTACGACATCCTGCGCCACGAGGGCGTCGACATCGGCAAGATCGACTATCTGGGCGCCATCATGAAAGACAAGTTCAAGGGCCAGCGTTAGGCGCCCCATCGCCGCCTGATCCGATCCCCGCAGGCGGACGTACCCATGGTGCATCACAAAACCGCGCGGTCAGACCGGCGCGCGGACGAAACATGGGACACACCCGGTCTATGAGGGGGCCAAGACCATGCTGCAGACCTGGCTGAGATCCGCCGCCATCGCGCTGTGCGCGATGTGGCTCGGCGCCGCGGCACCTGCTTTCGCCGATGATTACGAGCGCGGCCTGTCGGCCTATAACCGGGCGGACTACGCCGCGGCGTTCGCCCAGTGGGAGAATCTCGCGGTCCTCGGCGACCCCCACGCCCAGTTCGGCCTCGCCGTCATGTATTCACTGGGTCAGAACGTCACCCAGGACCATGGCGCAGCAGCAGCCTGGTTCCATCTCGCGGCTATCCGGGGACATCGCGGCGCGCAGCTCTCGGTCGGGCACAGCTACCAGCATGGTCTCGGGGTCGCGCAGGATTACGGCTTGGCCCATCTCTGGTATCTCGCCGCCGCCGAACAGGGCGAGGCCAAGGCGCAGAACAATCTGGGCACGATGTATGAGAAAGGCCTCGGCGTCCCCGCGGATGTCGACCTCGCGATCTACTGGTACGAAGAGGCCATCCGCAACGGCAATCGCAACGCGCGCGCCAACCTCGTTCGCCTGCACCAGGCCCAACGGCATGCGGACTAGCGTGACGGCATGGGTCTGCTGCAACCCCTTCTGCTCATGGCCGGCCTGACGGCCGCCGGCAACATGTCGCCGAGCGAGGTCGGAACGGCGTCCATGGATAATTATATCTGGAAAAGCCGACCCCTGATTGTCTTCACCCCCACGCCCGGCGACCCGCTGGCCGCAGGGCAGCGGGCGGTCCTGGACGAGAAGGGTTATGCGTTCCGCGATCGGGACATGATCCTGGTCGAGGTGATCGGCGATCGGGTTTCGATCAACGGGCAGACCGCGCGGGGACTCCGCGCCGACGATCTGCGGGCGCGCTATCGGGTCGCCCGAGATATGGCCCAGGCGTTGCTGGTCGGCAAGGATGGTGGCGTTAAATTGCGGTCGAAGACGGCGTTTTCTGCAAATGAATTATTCGCAACCATCGACGCCATGCCCATGCGCCAGCGCGAAATGCACCGCCCGTAGGGCCGCCGGTCAGGCCCGCAGCATCCGGTCATACATCGCGAAGATGTGCGCCCAGTCCCGGTAGGCGGCCTGCTTGTCATACACGTCGCGATCGGAGATGGCATAGCCATGTGCCGCACCGGGGTGGACCAACTGGGTATAGGCGCAGCCCTGTCCGGCAAATGCTGTTTCGACGGCCGCAATCGTCTCCGGCGGCGTGTAATGGTCCCTCTCTCCGAAGCCGCTGTAATACATGCCGCGCACCCTTGGCGCGTCCAGGTGAGGCGAATCCCCGGCGTCGGTCACAAGATGAGTGCCATGCAGGCTGGCGCCGGCAACGAATGTCTCAGGGAAGGCCGCCGCGACACGGATCACGTGGCGGCCGCCCATACAATATCCGATCGACCCCGCCGGGCCCGGTCGCACCGCCGCATCCTTGCCCAGGTAATCCAGCAGCGCCGCGACATCCGCGATTGCCATCGGGTCGGACAGGTGGGTTCGATAGTCGAGGATTTTCTGTTGCTGCGCTTCGGGCAGATCCTTCAGGGACGCCGTCGTGCCGTCCGGATTGCGGTAATCGAAGTGCTCACCCCCCATCCGGTAGTATAGGTTCGGCAGCACCGCAACGTAGCCGACGCAGGCGATCTGCCGGGCTATGTCGCGCAGCTGCTCGCGGATGCCCCACACGTCCATGAACAGGATCACCGGTGGGAACGGCCCGCCCGCTTCGGGATGGGTTATGAAGGTTTCCATCATGCCGTCAGCGGTCGGCACATCTACTGTTTTCTCATGCATGCGGCGTCTCCCTCGCCGCACAAGTTTACGGGCATGGGTGCTACCTGGCGAGGGGCCTAGTGCGAGATAATATCGTCGACCGCGCCGGGGAAATTTGCCTCCAGATAGCTGCGCACCCGGTCCAGGGCACGGGTCTCAAGCTGGCGCACCCGCTCCTTGGTCACCCCGAGGTCGTCCGCAATCGCCGACAGGGTTTCCTTCTCCGCGCCAAGATAGCGACGGCGCACGATATAGGCATCCCGGTCCTGCAGGTCATCCAGCGCCATGCTGAGCCAGCGCGATCGGGCGCGCGCCGTGTTCGCCATGGTCACCGATTCTTCCGTTCCGACCGCCTCGTCTTCGAGCAGCTCGAGGAGAGTCATGTCTCCGTCGTCCCCCATGGGCATATCGAGAGACATATCCTGCCCCGTGAGCATCGGCATCAGGGCCTCAACATCGCGGGCCCCGACATTCAGCTCGGCGGCCGCCGTGTCGACCAGCGACGCGTCCGACGGGCGGTCACCGGCCTGATCGATCCGCTTGAGCAGGCTGCGCAGTTCGAAGAAAAGCTTCTTGCGGTTGTGGGACGTGGCGAACCGGACAATCGACCAATTGTCGAGCATGTGCCGCTGGATCGCGGCGCGAACCCACCAGCCCGCATAGGTCCCGAACCGGAAACCACGCTCGGGATCAAATTTCTGTGCCGCCTGCAGCAGCCCGTATGTGCCTTCCTGGACGAGATCGTCCTTCGACAAGCCGTACCGCGCATACTTCCCGGCGATCGAGGCCACAAGCCGGAGATATGCCGACACAAGCGTATCCAGCGCTTCCTGGCTGCGCTCGTCGCGCCACGCGCGCGCGAGCTCGGTCTCGCGCTCGCGCGACAGGATGTCTCCCGCGAATACGTCGCGAACGATACTTTCGGTATTGAAGGCGGTGCGGTCCATGTGCTGGCCCCCTGTGCGTGAACGGTCTGCACACTGAATACGTGCCGCGGCGGCGAATGGATTGCCGCAAATCGGCAATAGGGTCAGGCCGGAACAGACTGCCCGGCCCAGTCGAACACACCGCCTGTATCCAACGGGCTCAATCCGTCCAGCACATCCAACAGGCAGACCGCGGCATGGTCCGGCGAGAACAGTTGGCCATCCGGCACCGCGCCACGAAACGGGACCGACAGCGGCGTGTCCACCGTCCCGGGGTGCAGGCCCACGCACAACGCCTGCGGGCTGCGGCGCGCAAGCTCGATCGACAGGCTGCGGATCAGCATGTTGAGCGCCGCCTTGGAAGCGCGGTAGGCGTACCAGCCCCCGAGCGCGTTGTCGGAAATGCTGCCCACCCGGGCCGACAGGGCGGCGAACGCCGCCTTGCGGTCTCGCGCCAGCAACGGCAGAAAATGCTTGGCGAAGAGAGCTGGCCCTGTCGCATTCACGCGAAACGCATGCGCAAGATTCTCCGGATCAAGTGCGCGCCAGCTTTTCTCGGGCTGGAAATCGCCACCGTCATGCAGGGTACCGGTGGCCGCGATAACCAGGTGAAGCGTGCCCGCGCGGGACCGGATGGTGTCCCCTGCTGCGGCGATCGATGCCTCATCAGTCAGGTCGAGATACAGATCCCTGGCTTCCGGCCCGGGATCGCGGGACAGCGTGAACAGACGATCGACCGATGGCATCTCCGCGAACCGCGCGCAGAGCGCAGCCCCGATACCGCCGGTCGCACCGGCCACCGCAACGTTCAAACCGGATCCGAAACTTTTCAGCATGTGATTCGCGCCATACGCCTTCTTCCCCTGTGGTCCCTAGAGACCCGCGAGAAATGCCCCCGCGTCGGTACGCACCGCCGCGCGCCGGTCGTCATCGAAACGGTCCCATGTCGCATAGGCGCGGCCGAGCCTGTGATTATCCTCAAGCTTGTCGCGATGGCGGTCGAGGAAGTCCCAGTAGAGATAGTTGAAGGGGCAGGCATCCTCCCCGGTCTTGCGCGTGACAGCGTATCGACACGACCCGCAATAGTCGGACATCTTGTTGATGTAGTTGCCGCTCGCCGCGTAGGGCTTGGACGCCAGCAACCCGCCATCGGCGAACTGGCTCATGCCCAGCGTGTTGGGCAGCTCGACCCACTCATAAGCGTCGGCATATACCGCCAGGTACCATTCATGCACCGCGGCCGGGCGCACGCCGGCGAGCATCGCGAAATTGCCGGTCACCATCAGCCGCTGGATATGGTGCGCATAGGCCTCTTCGCGGGTCTGGCTCACGCAGGCGCGGATGCAGGCCATATCCGTGTCAGCGCTCCAGTAGAAGTCCGGAAGCTCGCGGATGTGGCCGAAGAAGTTTTCGTTCGCATAGTCCGGGCCCTGCAGCCAGTAGATGCCGCGCACATACTCGCGCCAGCCGATGATCTGGCGGATAAAGCCCTCTGCCGCATTCAGCGGAACATCACCGTCGCGGTAGGCCGCCTCGACGCGGCGGCAGACGGCCAGCGGGTCGAGCAGCCCGAGATTGAGATGCAGACCGACCACGCCATGGAACACGAAGGCCTCGTCCGCCGGCATGGCGTCCTGGTAATCGCCGAACGCGGCGAGACGCTCGTCGACGAAGCGCGTGAACGCCTGCTCCGCCTTAAGTCGGGTGACGGCAAACCAGAACGGCTCCAGATCACCGAAATGATCGTCAAAACGCTCGGCCACCAGGCCCAGGACCTCCCGGGTGACATCGTCCGGACGCGCGCGACGCGGCGGCGGGATATCGAGGTCCGGCGCGGGTGGCTTGCGGTTCTCGGAATCATAGTTCCAGCGCCCGCCCGCCGGCTCGTCGCCCTCCATCAGCAGGCCCGTGCGCCGCCGCATCTCCCGGTAGAAGTTTTCCATCCGCAATGCCGTGCGGCCGTCGGCCCATCGCTCGAAATCGGCATGGCTGCAGACGAAGCGATCGTCTTCGAGAATCTCGAGCGACGCGTCGAGACGGTCGGCAAGCGACTCGAAGGCCTGGCGCAGGCGCCATTCTCCCGGTTCTGTAACGACCAGCGAATCGTAATCGTGGCGGTCGAGCGCGCGAACGACCTCGTCGGCCAGCGAGCCGGTATTCTCCGGGTCGTCCAACTTCACATAATCGACGGTCCAGCCCGCATCGGCGAGTTCGTTGGCGAAGTGGCGCATGGCCGCGAGGACCAGGGCGATCTTCTTCTTGTGGTGGCGGACATAAGTCGTCTCGTCGCGGACCTCCGCCATCAGCACAACATCGCGGGACGGATCGGCCGCGGCGAGTGCTGCTACATCGGGCGAGAGCTGATCCCCGAGAACGAGGACCAGCCGCCGCCCGGTGCTGCGGGTGCCGCTCAAGCGCCCCAGACGTCGTCGTAACGCGCCGTGCCGTCTGACTTCGGGTGGTCGCGATAGGTCGACTGTTTCGCGGCCGTGTGGAACGTCGCGCCCGTCAAGGCGACGCCCAAAGCGACCAGTACATGCGCGAAGAGCAGCTCTCCATACCAAAACCATGCCCCGGCGGCGGTGCAGAAGATCGTGGTCCACATCAGGCTGAGCACAACCATGATTTGGAAGCGCTGCGCGCGCGGCAGATTGTTGAGCGGGTTGCGGTCGGAATCCATGACCGTGCGGTAGAGTTCAAACATCATCGTCTCCTTTGATCGACAGACCTCCCTACGCGGCGATCAACAGCCCGGATCACTTCCCGCCAGCGCACATGCGAGTCTCACGCACGAGCCATGCGCCGCACGCGTGCCGCAGCCCGGCGTTGCAGCCACGGGCGCAGATGCAGAAACAGGTCATACAAATGGTTCAGGCACCACAGGCCCGGGCGAAACCGGCCGATCGTGCCGAGCCAGCGAAACCCCGGAAGGGCGGACCAAAGCAGGGCAAAGGCCTCCCCGCCATCAACCATGCGCCCGTCCGCTGCGCGTACATGAAACCGCCCCAGCGCGCGCGCTTTCGTCAGACCGGGTGCGGCTTCCGGTCCGTCGAGGCCGTCCACATCGACCCAATCGATGTCACCGGCGTTGCGCCGGCGCCGGTAGAAGGCAATCTCCCGCGCACACAGGGGACACCCGCCGTCGAAGAACACGGTGAGACGGGACCCCTGGATCATTCGGCACCCGGCGAAGGTTTCATGATCTCGATCGCATTGTTCCAGGGATCGTGGATATAGACGGACGCGGTCCCATCCCGATGCGGCGTCAGGCGACCATGGCGCTCGGCGTCCTCACGGGCGACCGCAAAGTGCGGCGGATGCGCATCGCGCAGCACAAGCGCCAGCGCAACATTCGCGAACTGGAGCAGCGCCCAGCTTTCGTCGGCATACACGATTTCGAAATCGAACCGCGCGCCATACCAGGTGAGGGCGACGTCGATATCGGAGACCGGCACCGCCAGGTGTTGAATGATTTCCATCGGAAAGGCTTTATTCTAGGCGCCCCAGACGTCGTCGTAACGCGCCGTCCCGTCCGCGCTCGGGTGATCGCGATACGTTGCCAGCTTCGATGCGCTATGGAACGTGGCACCAGTGAATGCGAAACCTAGAGCAAACAAAACATGCGCGAAGAGTAGCTCTCCATACCAGAACCAGGCACCGGCGGCGGCGCAGAAGATCGACGTCCACATGAGGCTGAGCACCACCATGATCTGAAAGCGCTGCGCGCGCGGCAGCGCATTCAAGGGGTTGCGGTCCGAGTCCATGATCGTGCGGTAAAGATCGAGCATCTTTGTCTCCTGTTGTTCCGTTGACCCGTCTACGCCCGACCGCCGGGGGTGGATCATATCCCGCAAACCGCGCATGCGGTCTTCACACGAGAGCCATGCGCGAAACACGCATCCAGAAGCACGTCCGCTCCGTACTCAGGTCAACGCAACAAAAGATGGAGTTCCACGATGTTCGATTTCCTCTGCCGGGTCGGCCAGAAAATTTACGAAAGCCGCACCCCCGCCGCGTGGCTTCGCGACGCCGGTTAGCCGCGAATCCTCAACCTCCCTAAGACCAACCTTTGGAAGCGCCCGGCCTCACCGCCGGTCGTTTTCGTTTCGCGCGATGCAACAGGACGCCGCATTCAATCGTCGCCGGCGAGAATCTCCGCCACGGTCACATGCCGTCCCTCGGCGACCGACCTGATCCCGGCCTTGACCACGGCCAGCGACGTCATGGCGCTCTCGCCGCCCACCTCGGGTTCACCCTCGCCCGAAACGGCATTGGCCCACTCAATCAGCTGCTCGGCGATGGCGTCGTTCTTCTCGACCGCCACCGGCTGCTGGTCCGTGTCGCCCTGATGGAGATAGCGCAGCCCGTCGAACAGGTTGTAGTAGGCGCTCATCTTCTTGCCGTAGATGTTCATCAGATAATATTCGGACGCCGACGCATAACTGGTCGACAGCGACGACACGGCCCCGTTCTCGTGCTTCATCATCAGCGAGCCGACATCCGGGTTGTCGCCGGGCAACACCAGCTGGGAGGCCATGCCCGAGACGGATTCGACCGGGCCGAGCAGCATGGTCAGCACATCGACATAGTGCAGCCCGATCTGCAGCATCACGCCGCCGGGCATGCCCTCGGCGGTATAGCGCCAATGGCCGAGTTCGAACTGGCCGGCCCGGTCGCGGCTGATATTCGCCTCGGCCTGCACCAGCGTGCCGAACTCCCCGGCGGTGATCCTGTCCTGGATCCAGCGAAAATGGCTTTCCCGCCGGCGCTGGTAGCCGACCGACAGGACCGCGCCCGCATCGGCGCACACCTTGGTGATCGCGCGGGCCTCGCCGATCGTGTTGGCCACCGGCTTGTCGAGGAACACATGCTTGCCGGCCCCGGCCGCCGCCGCGGTCGTCTCCAGATGCACATGGTTCGGCGTGGTGTTGATGATCGCGTCGATCGAATCGTCGTTCAGAATCTCGTCGAGGCTCGCCGCCGCCCCGCAATTGTACTTCGCGGCGAAGGCCTGGCGCTTCTCCTCGGATCGGGTGAAGCAGGACGCGATCTCGACCCGCCCGCCGGTGCGGCCGGCCGCGTCGGCCAGGACATCGGACCACCAGCCGAGACCGACGGAGGCGACGCGAAGGGGTTTGCTACTCATGATGAACTCTCCTTGGGGGATGGCGGCGCCGCGTTCTTCCGGAGCCGGGCCGCGCGCAGCGACCAGATGATGGACAGCGCCGACAGCGCGAGGAAGGTCACAGCGATTGGCGAGGAAAAGAAGATCGAGATATCGCCCTGGGAGGACGTCAGCGCCACCCGGAGGTTTTCCTCGAGCGGCACGCCGAGCACGAGGGCCAGCAGCAGGGGCACCACGGGCATGTCCAGCCAGCGCATGGCCAGGCCGACGAAGCCGAAGAACAGCATCACATAGACGTCGAAGAAATTGTTGCGCAGCGCGAAGGCACCGATCACGCACAAAACCGCCACCGTCGGCATCAGAAGCGCGCGCGGCGTCGCCAGCAGTTTGACCAGCACCCGCAGGGCGGTCAGCGCAATGAGGAGATTGAAAATATTCGCCCAGAAGAAGGAGAAGATAAGGCCGAACGCGAAGTCGCCCCGCTCGGTAAACATCAGCGGGCCCGGGGCCAGGCCGTGAATGATGAGCGCGCCGATCAGGATCGCCGTCACGGGATCGCCGGGAATACCCAGCGTCATCATCGGGATGAGCGCCCCGCCGGTGACCGCGTTGTTCGCCGATTCCGGCGCCGCGATGCCCTCGACCGCGCCCTTCCCGAACTCGCCCCGGCGCCTGGAGAGGCGGCGCGCGTAGTCATAGCTGATGAAGGCCGCGATGGGCCCGCCCGCGCCCGGCAGAATGCCGAGAAAGGCACCGGTGAGGGAACCGATCGTGACCGGCATGCGGATGGCGCGCAGATCCGACATCCGCGGCAGCACCGACTTCAGCCTGGTCTGGATGCGTTGTGCCCCGCCCGCCGCGTCCATCAGGTTGCTCACCAGCTGGGGGATTGCGAACAACCCGATCATGGCGGTCAGGAAGTGAATGCCGCCGATCAGGTTGACCTGGCCGAAGGTGAACCGCTGGGTGCCCATCACCGGGTCCTGGCCGATGGTGACGATGGCCAGGCCGATGGCGCCCGACAACAACCCCTTCACGAGCGACTGGGCGGCGAAGCTGCAGATGATTGTGATGCCGAAGAAAACGAGCGCGAACATGTCCTCGGTGCGGAAGCTCAGCGCGACCTCGGCCAGCAGCGGTGCGATGAACAGCAGGCAGAAGAAGCTTGCCATGCCGCCGATAAAGCTCGAGGTGATGGCGATGCCCAGCGCACGGCCCGCCTCGCCACGCGCCGACATGGGATAGCCGTCGAGCGCCGTGGCCGACGCCGATGGCGTGCCCGGAATATTCAGCAGAATGGCCGAGAAACTGCCACCGGTCATCCCGCCCACATAGAGACCCAGCAGCAAGGCGATGGAAATATCCGCCGACAGGACAAACGTCACCGGCAGCAGGATGATGATGCCGGTGCTGATCGTCATGCCCGGAATCATGCCGACGGTCAGGCCGATGAACACGCCCACCGCCGTCGTCAGCAGGACGAGAAATCCCGACGCCTGGGAGATGCCTGCGAGGACGTCCGGGCTCATGTCTCGGTCCCGGTCAAGGCACGATGCCCTTCAGCAGCCCGGTCGGCAGATACACATTGAATCCGTGCCGGAACAGGAGGTAGAGGAGGCCCGTCGCGATGAGCGCCCCCGCCGCGACGCGCAGCGCCCGCGTCTCGCCGAACAGCAGCATCAGCGCCGCGAAGAACGGCGCGGTCGCGAGGATGAACCCGAAGCCCGGCAGGATCGCCAGGTAGACGACAAACACGCCCAGCGCCCAGCTCGCCCGCCGGCGCCCGGCGGCCTGCGGCGGCAGCGGCCCGTCCGCGGCCATCCATCCCTGCACCAGCAGCGTGGCCGAAAGGGCGAGAATCACGATCGTGTTGATCCAGGGAAAGAAGGGCGGCCCCGGCGTGTCGGGCAGGCTGCGCACCGGCAACTGCGCCGTCAGGACGCCGTAAACGGCGCCCAGCGCGAGCAGAACCACGGCGGCGATGATGTTTCGGCGTCGCATGACAATCGCACCTAGAATGAATGGGACGGGCCGGAACACGCCCGGTGCGTCCGCCATGGGCCCGCCCGAAGACAGGCCCATGGCGACACGGTTACTGGGTCTTCAGCAGGCCAGCGCTCGCGAAAATGGCCTTCACCTTCGCATTCTCTTCGACGAGCATCGCCTCGAACGCCTTGTGGTCCATCGGGGCCACGGTGAAGCCGTTGTCCTTGGCGAGCTTCAGGAATTCCGGCGAGTTGGCCGCCTTGGTCATCGCATCGGCCAGCTTGGCCTTGATGTCGTCCGGCGTGTTCGGAGCCACCGAAAGGCCGCGGAACAGATCCAGCGAGACGTCGTATCCCGCTTCCTTGGCGGTCGGCACGTCCGGGAAGACCGTGCTGCGCTCGGCCGTCGGCATCAGCAGGATCTTCAGCTTTCCGGCATTGGTCAGGTTCACGGTACCCGTGAGCGGCGCGATCATCGCATCGGCCTCGCCGTTCAGGACCGACTTGTTGCGGCCCGCAATGCCCTTGGGCAGGTGCACGACCTTGCAGCCGGCCGCATCCATCAGCAGGATGGCGGCGGCGTGGGTGGCGCTGCCGGTGCCGGAATTGGCAACCTTCAGCGTGCCCGGCGCGGCCTTACAGTCGGCGACAAACTCCGCAAACGTGTTCCATTTCGCGTCGCCCTTGACGACGAAGGGCTGGGGCTGGAACTCAACCCGGCCGACATGGTCCATCGCGTCGTAGGCGAAGTCCGTGTTGCCGAGATTGGTCGTCGTCAGAACCGAGGTGGAGTTCCACCCCACCGTATGTCCATCGGGCTTGGAGTTCTTGATGTAGGTGTAGGTCACGGCACCGCCGCCGCCGGGACGGTTCACCGGCGTGAAGGGCACGCCGAGAATCTCGCCCATCTTCTTGGCCAGAAGCCGGCCCTCGATGTCCGCGCCGCCGCCGGCGCCGAACGGAATGACGAACTCGACCGGCCCGTCGGGAAAGGCCTGGGCGGGCGTGGCCGCCGCGGCAAGGCCGAGCGCCGCGGCCCCGACCATCATTGTGCGAAACATGTTCATGTTGGAATCCTCCCAGATTCGTTTGCGTGTGTTCGTGTGGCTTGTTTACCCCGTCAGGCCGACGGCTTCCAGCGCCGCCGCGGCGATGTCCGCGTCCTGCTGCCAGTCGCCGCCGCTGACGCCGATGCCGCCGAGGCACTCCCCGTCGACGATGATGGGATAGCCGCCCTCCATGGCGGTCCAGCGCTCCGGACCCGCAGCCAACGTTAGGCCGATCGCGTGCAGCGTGTCGAGGTCCTGGCCCTGCGCACCCTGGGTCGTCGTTATTCGCTTGTTCGAGGATGCCGTGACGGCCTTCACCGTTGACGAGTGCACCGTGTGGAAACGCCCCCCGTCCATGCGCTCGAGCACCAGCGGATGGCCCCCGGCGTCGACGACCACGACGGTCGCGGCGATTCCGAATTCTTCGGCCTTGGCGATGGCGGCGGCGAGCATCAGCTTGGCCCCGGCACTGGTCAGGCGTTTGGTTTCTGCAAATGACATTCTGTGCGTCCTCCCAGACGGTGCGCCACGGCGCACGATACCGGCTGAACTCAGCGTGGATCGCTGGTGTCTTTCAGCCAAAGACGAGCATCAGCGTATGGCGGCAACTCACCAACAGGCAACCGCCCAAACCCGAACTAAATTCGTTCCGGTTTCTCACATGTGGCGCCAGCCGCAACCAGCAGCCTTCGAGCGTCCCGCCCCTACCGCCCTGCGGCGTGCGTCTGGATGAATCTGCGCACCCGGCCGATGGTGCGCTCTTTCAGTTCGGGCGGCTCGGTCCAGGGAAAGACCGTGATCTCGGCGTTCGGCGCCAGCGCGGCGACATCGATCGATGTCTGGAGCGGGTGGGACGGTACGTCGTCCGGCAGCACCAGGATCGGCGTCTGGCAATCGCGGATAACGTCGCGCGACACGCTGTAGAGAAAGTCGGGGTTCACCCGGTAGAGGCCGTGCAGATACTTGTCGATCATGTCCTGGTTCAGGTCCGGCCGCCGGTCAAGCAGCTCGGGGGCCCACACATCCCGTCCGGACCGGTACATGACATCGGGGTCATCGGGGCGGTGCCCCACCGTCTGGCAGAACACCGCCGCGACAACGCGATCCGGGGCGCGCTTGAGCAGTGTTCCGGCGAAGCAGCCGCCGATGCAGTAGCCCATATAGGCGAATTCGCGGATGCCCAGATGGTCCATCAGCCCAAGCTGATCGTCGGCGAAGGCGCCCCAGGGATCGTCGAGCGCGATCGGCCCTGAACTCTCGCCGCCATTGGCGTTGCGCTGATCCATGGTGATGCAGCGAAAATCGTCCTTGAAGGCGTCCATCGCGTTGAAGACCGCGGTCGGCCAGTTGGCGATACGCGAGTTGAGACCGCCGCCCGGGGTGACCAGCAGCGGGAAGCCGCTCCCGGCCTCCTCGTAACGGATACGAACATCACCATTTTCATAATACGGCATGGTTGCCTCCTTCGCGCGCAACGGCTGTGGCCCAGACAGGGTTCGGACCAGCTAGCGTAGGGAGTTCGCTTGCCCGCAGGCAAGCACCCCTGTGCGATTTAATTTCGTTCCATATTCATGCGCGTGCCGGTTTGCCGGACGCAGGACGGCAAACCGCGCGGGTCGATCAGAAACCGACGGACAGGGAGAAGAAGTAGCGCGGGTCCGTGTTGCCGCCCGAGGTGGCCACCTGGCGCGTGAGGGGCTTCGCGGCCTCGAGGCCGATGAAAATCGACCGCGGAAGATTCACACGCACACCGATCCCGGCCGACGAAAGAGAATGTCGCCGGAACGTGTCGGTCGCGTTTCGGTTCCATACGGCGCCGTTGTCATAGAATCCGAAAACCTGCAGGGACTCCAGCAGATCGCCCGTATCCTCGAAGCTGTAGCGAAGCTCCAGCGAGCCGGCCACCCCATCCTCGCCGGTCAGCTCGGCAAAATCATATGCCCTGCCGAAGCGGCTGCCGCCGATCGCAAACTCTTCGGAGGCCAGGAGCGAGTTGGCCGATTTCTGGCCGATGGCCGAGACCTGTACCGAGAGGCCCCCATAAATCGACTGGGCGTGGGATAAATCGGCACTGACTTTGGTGAATTTCGGCGCGCCGTCGAACCGCGACAGCGGGCCGGACCGCTCCTCCGACGCGCCCAACACGTCGAGCCCCTGACTCACCCGCAATACCGCCGACGAAAAGAATGTTTCGCCGGATCGGTTGTAATTCAGGCGGGCGCGAACCACGCGCAGCCGGTCGTCAAAATTTTCCGCCCCCGACTGGGACTCCTCCGCATTGCGGTATTCCGCGAATCCATTGATCCAGAGATTCTCGGTGCGGCTGCGGATGATCGGATGGCTGAGCCGCAGCGAAAACCGGTAGGATTCGCTCTCGGTGTTGAGCTCTCCGGAACTGCTGCCCGCATCGATCACGCTGTGGGAGGCCGACAACAACGCCTCGGTGCCCGCGCTGCCGAGCGGCTGGAGATAGCTGACCTCCTTGTAAAGAAGCTCCTCGGGCTGGTTGGGAACCGTAAACAGCCCGGCCTGCAGACGCTCGCCCTGCCCGAACAATGAATTCGCGCCCCCGCTGAGCCAGCTCTGGAGCCGCCCCACCGACGGCGTGCCCCGATTGTCGACATAGGCCGTCCCGTCGACCGCGTCATATTCGATGACCAGGGTCAGACGGAACGCGCCCGACCCTTCCTCGGCCTCGTCGAGGCTCGACCGGGCAACATCGATCCCCGGCAGATCGCCGATCAGCAGAATGTTGCGCTCAAGCGTGTCGAGGGTCAGCGGCCGTTCGTCCCGGATCGCACGCGCATAGGGTTCGAGATCGAGAGGCATCTCCTCGAGGCCCTCGAACACCACCTCGATCACCGAACCTTCCGCGACCTGGACCGTCAGGACCCCGGTATCGATGGTCTGCGGCGGCACGAAGGCACGCGACAGGGCATAGCCCGCGTCGCGGTAGATCCGGGTGATCCGGTTGGCGATCTCCGCCGCATCCGCCGTGGTCACGGTCCGGGCGAGGAGGTCTTCATAGGTCGAGGCGAGCGCTTCGGCGCTCAGGGTCTCCACGCCCAGCAGGGAAACGGCGGCGAGGATGAACTCTATTTCATCATCACCCGCCTCGGTCGGGAGATCCGGTAGTTCCGCGCCTCGCTCGGGTTCGCGCCTGGGCGGTGGGGCCGCATCGTCGATGCGCCGCTCGATCTGGCCGGCGTCGGTGCTCGCGCCCGTCGTCTGCGCAGCCACCGGCGACACCCAGACGACGAAAGCCAAGGCAAGCGCCAGCGCCCCGGCGGGCACCGCACGGGGGTTGCGCCATCCGTTGGTAATCCGTCGAAAAGCAGAAAAATGAACTTCGAAGTCTCGCATGAAATTTCGAACGATTATTGCCCGGCAAGTGGTTGCGGTGCCTTGATACCCCGGAAGTACTTAACCAACCAATGACTTTTCGCGATCTCTAAAATTCGTGGAAAGTTTCGAATAATTTGTAAACGATTGAAATTGCTAACATTTTTTATCGGAACTATTTTCATCACAACGCAAACAACCAAGTCGTCCCGTATCGCGGATCAGGACGGTCCAAAAGCGGGGAGACCGAAAGGCAGGTAGCTATGTTTAACAGTACGACGATCAGACAAGTATTTTCCGGCGCGGCGGCGGCCGTCATGATGACCGCCGCATTCGGCGGTCAGGCCATGGCCGCATCGGCGGATACACCATGGAAAATCCAGGAGGTCACGGGCGACGCCCGTTTCGTGGATCAGGAGAAGGGCGCCCAGGCGGCGGCGGCGGGCACCGTGATTGACGCGGGCGACCGCATCACGACAGGTACCGACGGCCGCGTTGTCATCGCGCGCGGGGCGGAGCGGATCACCGTTTCGCCGTCGAGCGAGATGGGTTTGCCGGCCGAAAACACCGGGCCCTACAGCACACGCATCCTGCAGAACCTCGGGACCATTCTCCTGAAGGTGGACAAGCAGCCCAACCAGCATTTTGAAGTGCAGACGCCTTATATGGCCGCCGTCGTGAAAGGCACGACCTTTACGGTCAGTGTCGGCCAACAGGGCGCGGCCGTGCATGTGGTCGAGGGTGCGGTGCAGGTCGCCGATCTGGCAGGCCAGCAGGTCCAGCTGATCCGCCCGGGACAGACCGCGACGCGCGGCAAAGATTCCGGTGCCGCGCTTAAGGTCACCGGTGTCGGCGCCGCGCCGTCCGGCAAGGCCGACAAGGCAAACGTCGAGGGCCCGGCAGCCAAGTCGGACGACACCAAGGCAGCACCGGGTTCGCGCGGCAACGCCGCTGCGGCGCGCGGGCCGAAGATCGGCAAGGCCCTGGGTAACCTCAACCTGAACGTCGCATCCGCAACCAACGGTCTGGCGACCGCACCCGGCAAGTCCGCCGGCAAGGGAAATAGCCGCGGCAACGGAAATGCTGGTGCCAAGGTCAACTCTGGCGGCAACGGCTCCGCGCCCGGTGTCACCAACGTGCCCGTCGGCACGCTCGTCGCCCAGGCCACAGGTAACGGCGGCGGTAACGGCGGCGGTAACGGCGGCGGTAACGGGAATGGCAACGGAAATGGGAATGGCAACGGAAACTAAAGAAATAGGTGCTTAACTCGATGTCCGCCGTGCCCCCGGGTGCGGCGGACACGCGTTTCCAGGAAAGGACACGCGCTTGGAGAATCGAAGGTATCGATGAAACGACACGCGCCATATTTGTTGATCGGGCTCGCCTTCTGCGCCATGCAGGCGTTCGGCTGGCTGACCCCGATCGACAACGCGCTGCAGGACCTGCGAAACAAGGTCGATGGCCGCCCGGCCACGGGAGAGGTCATCTTGGTGGATATCGACACCCGCAGCCTCCGGGCGATCGATGTCTGGCCCTGGCCGCGCTCGATCCATGGCGCATTGGTGGACCGGCTGGTCGCCGACGGCGCCGAACGGATCGCCTTCGATATCGATTTCAGCTCAAGGTCGACAGACGTCGAAGATCGGTCCTTTGCCGCGGCGCTGGACCGAGTAAGCGGGCACGTGGTCCTCGCCGCCCTTCAGCAGGTCATCCGACACCCGGACGGCGCGGAGACCCTGACCTTCAATGCACCCATCGAGATATTCCGGGAACATGTCGACCTGGGGCTGGTTAACGTCTTCCCCGGCACCGACACGTTCATCCGCACCTATCGCGCCGGCACGAAGATCGACGAACGTTTCGTACCGTCTCTGCCCTTCGCGCTCGCCGGCCTGACCGGGGGCGGCCCGACGGATATCACCATCGATTATGGCATTCGCCCGGACACGATACCGCGCATATCGGTCGTGGACTTGCTCGCCGGCAACGTTGCGCCGGGGACGTTCGAGGGAAAGTATGTCGTGGTCGGGGCCACCGCGCTCGAACTCGGCGATCAGTTCGCCGCGCCGGTCTATGGCGTGATCGACGGGCCGATGCTGCAGGCCCTCGCCTTTGAAACCATCACCCAGAATCGCGGCATCGTTGCCGCCGGCAATGTGCTGGCCATGCTCGGCATCATCGTGCTGGCAGCCATCTGGTCGCTCATCACCCGGCGGCACTGGATCATCCGTGCCGCCGCCGTCGTCGTCTTCCTGACCATCGGGCAGATCGCGGCCTTGCTCGCCCTGCACGAGGGTGCCATCGCGCTCGAGTCCGCGGGGGCCTCCGGCGTCGCCCTTTTCTGCTTCGCCTTCGAACTCTTCAAGGATATCGAACGCCAGGCGGTCACAATCTTCCAGCAGCGTTTGGTCATGGGCCGCCGCGGCAAGATGCTCGACCGGGTGATTTCGGACAGCTTCGACGGCATCGTGATCACTGACGAGGAGGGCCAGATCGAGGTCTTCAACACGGCGGCGGCCATGATTTCCGGAGTCCGACGGCGGGACGCAAAGACTTATCATATTGACGAGATCATCTCGGGCGCGAGCCAGCCGGTCCGCGAATCGGTCGAGGCCGGTGACGAGTCACCCGGACCGCTCCTGATCGCGCCCCTGGAACTCGAGTTGATAAAGGCGGGAGACGCGCGCACCCGCGTGCCCGTGGAAATCAGTGTCAGCCGGTCGTCCGTCCCCGAGGCGGTCAGCGGCCAGCGTCGCGCCGCCCGCGAACGCCCCATCTACACCTACACCATCCGCGACATCACCAATCGCAAGCGTGCCGAGGCCGATCTGATCGCCGCCAAGGAGAGTGCGGAATCGGCCAACCGGGCCAAAACAGAATTCCTGGCAAATATGAGCCACGAACTCCGTACCCCACTCAATGCCGTGATTGGCTTCTCCGAGCTCATGAAGGACGAAGCCTTCGGCCCCATGGAGAATGAGGACTACCTCGAATATAGCGGGGTGATCCACGATAGCGGCAATCATTTGCTGTCGGTCATCAACGACATCCTGGACATCTCCCGGATCGAGACCGGGTCGTTCGAGCTCAACGACGAGCCTTTCGATTTCGCCGATGCGCTGGGTGCCTGCATTCGGATCGCCCAGGGCTGGCAGCAGAAACAGCCACGCCGCCTCTCGGTAGAGATATCACAAGACCTGCCATGGCTCGTTGGCGATCAGCGTCTCGTGCGCCAGGTCGCCCTCAACCTGCTGTCGAATTCGTTCAAGTTCACGGAAGACCATACCGGCATGGTCACGCTGCGCGGGTTCCTGCGCGATGACGGCGCGCTCGTCGTCGAGGTCGCCGACAACGGCATCGGCATTCCCGAAGACGCGATCCCGCGCCTGACCGAGGCCTTCTATCAGGTCGACGGGACCCTCGCCCGCTCTCATGACGGCACGGGCCTGGGCTTGTCCCTGGTCAAGACCTTCGTCGAGGCCCATGAGGGCGAGTTGGCCATCACCAGCAATGTCGGCGTCGGCACCCGCGTCCAGATCGCCTTCCCGAAATCCCGCGTCTGCGCACCGGTGGAATCCGAGGACGACGACAACGCGGCCGTGATCTTCGCCTCCTGAGGCAGGCGCGGCAGGTTGCCGTTAACGAATTTGCGCTAAGGTCATGTCCCCGCTGCGGGTTCACCTCGAACCCCGACAACGAGAGCGATCATGACGTCAGCCAGCGATCAGAATTCTGCTTCCGTTTGGCGATGGGCCGGCATCCGCGAAATTTTCGCGATCGACCTGCGCACACTCGCCCTGCTCAGGATCGGGCTGGCGGTGATGATCCTCGCCGACCTTGTCTTGCGGGCCCGCGATCTGCGGGCGCACTACACAGATTTCGGCATCATGCCCCGCGCCGTCATCGACGGCTTCATGCATCCCGCGTCGTTCTCGCTCCACCTTATGAACGGTGCCGCCTGGTTCCAGGCCCTGTTGTTTTTGCTGGCCGGCCTGCTCGCCCTGCTGCTGCTGGTCGGCTACCGCACACGGCTCATGACGGTCCTGAGCTGGGTGATGCTGGTCTTGCTTCAGATGCGCAACCCGATGATCCTGTCAGGCGAAGACAATCTGCTGGTCCTGCTGTTGTTCTGGGCAATGTTCCTGCCCATCGGCGCGCGCTACTCCGTCGACGCCGCCCTCGACAATGCGTCGGACACACACCCCAACCATTTCGTGTCGATCGCCAGCGCCGCACTCCTCATTCAGGGCATGTCCATGTACCTGTTCAGTGCGCTCCTGAAGTCCGATGCCCGCTGGGTGCCGGACGGCACCGCCGTCTATTTTGCCCTCCAGCTCGATTATCTCGTCACACCGCTGGCGCTTTGGTTCCGGCAATTCGAGACGCTGCTGCAGGGGCTGACATTCTATGTCTGGGGGCTCGAGCTGATCGGCCCGATTCTGATCTTCTCGCCGCTCCTGCTCCGGCCGCTGCGTGCGGTGCTGCAGCTCGCCTTCATGTCGATGCATTTCGGCTTCTTCCTGTTTCTGCAGATCGGCCTGTTTCCCTTCATCAGCATCCTCATGAATCTGACCTTCACCCAGGGATGGGTCTGGGACTGGCTCGGCGCGCGCCTGCGCCGCCCGTCGGTCATCGGCATGGTGATCTACTATGACCGCGACTGCGATTTCTGCTTCAAGATTTGCCGGCTCCTGAAGTCCTTCCTGATTCTCAACGATGTCCCGATCCTGCCGGCCCAGACGCGCCCGGAGATCCACGCGCTCATGCAGGAACATGACAGCTGGGTGGTCCACGACGGGCATGGCCTCAATCATGTGCGCTGGGCGGCGATGCACGCGGTGGTGACCGCATCGCCCATCTTCTTCTGGCTCGCCGGCCTCATCGCCATGCGGCGGCACGGCGATCGGCTCTATGGCCTGGTCGCGCGAAACCGCGGCCGGCTGAGTGGCCTGACCGCCAGGGCCTTGCCGTTCCGCCCCGTGCGCGTGAAACCGAACCTCGCCGGCCAGACACTCGCTCTCGCCTTCATGGGCTTCGTCTTTGTACAGAATCTGTCGACCCTGCCGGCCCTGTCATGGCGTCACGGCGATTCCTTCATCGCCACGCGCCAGGCGCTGAACCTCTATCAGAACTGGACCATGTTCGCGCCCCACCCGGAGATCACCAGTCCCTGGCCCGTGATGCCGGGCGTCCTGCGCGACGGCACCCCGGTCGATGCCTACAACGGGACCGTCGGCGCACCGTCGCTGGTAAAGCCGCGCATCGTGTCCCATGCCTACGAAAATTATCGCTGGCGCAAATACCTCTCGAATATCGAGGACCAAAGCTACAATTCTGATGCGGTCGACTTCGCGCTCGACTATGGACGCTATCTGTGCCGCCGCTGGAACGAGGATGCCCCCGCCGGACAGGAACTCATACATTTCGAGATTCTGTTTCCCGTCGAATGGACGGGACCTCCCGGCCAGCCCAGGCGGTTCGAAATCCGCCGCGTCTGGGTCCATGAGTGTTTCACCTGAACCTCCCGCCGGGCGGCACCACTATTGGTCGTCGGATTTCTCCGAATCGCTCAGCATGCCGCGTACGTAGTCCACCACGGCCGAATGGAAGGCATCCGCGCTGCGTCCGTCTTTCTCCAGGCGTTCCTCGACCACATCGTCGAGGAAGTCCGCATAGGCGCGGTACCAGCGCTTGCGGGACTTGCGCATCCCCCGCTCCAGCATGATCTCCATACGCACCCGCTCGGCCAGTGCCGCGACCTCGTCGATCGACATGCTCCAGGCGCTCGCCCGCGCGGCGGTAACGGACTTGAATGCCGCCTCAACCCGCGCGTCGTCGATATGATCGTCGGACATATGAACTCACCTCCCTGAAACCGGATGGGACATCATTCGCGGCAAGACAAAGGGCCCGGCGGATGACCGCACAGGCCCTTTGAAAATTGGAGCGGGAAACGAGATTCGAACTCGCGACCCTCACGTTGGCAACGTGATGCTCTACCACTGAGCTATTCCCGCATCGAGATGCCGGACATAACCGCAACCGGCGCTTGATTTCAAGTGCCGATCAACGGGAATCGTTCGATTCTGTCACTTCGCCCAACTACACACATGCCGGCAAACCCGGTATATCCCCGGTTATGACCATCTCACAGGATATAGAAGCCCCGCTGCTCGCCCGTTTGGACGCGCTGGGCATCGCGGTTGAGATCCACCGGCATCCTCCGCTGCATACGGTGGCGGAGTCCCGCGAACTGCGCGGCGCGCTGCCGGGCGGCCACATCAAGAACCTGTTTCTGCGTGACAAGAAGCGCAACCAGTGGCTGGTCACCGTCCTGGAAGACACCACGGTCAACCTCAAGGCCCTGCGTCACACACTCGGCGCCAGCGGCAATCTGAGCTTCGGCAGCGCCGATTTGCTCGCGTCGTCGCTGGGGGTCGCGCCCGGCTCCGTCACGCCCTTCGCGGTAATGAACGACACGGACGGCCTCGTCTCCATGGTGCTCGACCGCGCCATCCTCGATCACGACCCGGTCAATGCCCACCCGCTGCACAACGGGGCAACGG
>JAQCFD010000148.1 GCA_027618305.1 Pseudomonadota bacterium | reverse complement strand
AAGCCGCCCGAACACGAACGACCGGCAATTAAAAAGAGGCCCAGAAGCATGTCCAACCCCGCCACCCAGACCACGCGCACCAACTGGACCGGCGTGTCCTACGGGATCGTGCTCGGCTTCGTTGCCGCCTACTTCCAGTTCAAGGTGCCGCCGGTCCTGCCGGTCATGTTCGACCTGTACGGCTACAACACCATCGTGGCCGGCGGGTTCATGTCGATCTTCGCCATCGCCGGCATGCTGATCAGCGTGCGGGTCGGCCGCGCGATCCGGCGCGACGGGGCCCAGCGTTACCTGCTGGCCGCCTTCGGCCTGATGCTCGCGGGCACGGCGTTGGGTCTGGCCTTCCCCGAGTCGGGCTCGGTGATGCTCACTTCGCGCCTGATCGAGGGGTTCGGCGCCGCGGTGCTCGCCGTGTGCATGCCGGCATTCGCCAACATGAGCGCGGGGCCCGGCCACCTGCCGATCATTATTGCCGCCCAGGCGACCTGGATTCCCGTCGGCCAGCTGGTCGCCAACATCGTCGCCCAGCCGTCCGTCGCGGTGGATTTCTGGCAGCCTGTCTGGTGGTTCGGCGCGGCGGCGACGATCGCGGTGGCCCTGTGGACGCTGTGGATTGTCCGGCGTGGCAGCGTGCCGGGCGTTGCGCATGTTGGTGCCGCGCCGGTAGCCGCAGACGGCACATCGCCCCCCAAACCCGCCCACGACCCTCTGAGCCAAAAGGAAATCCGCGCGCTGTGGGTCGCGGCGGTGTTGTTCTTCCTCTGGCAGGCCCAGTTCATGGGCTACTTCACCTGGCTGCCGGTCTATCTCGTGGACGTCCGCAATTTCACTGCCGACGGCGCGGTCCAGCTCAACCAGATCCCCGTGGCGGTGCTGCTGGTCTTCTCGCTGATCGGCGGCATGATCCTGAAGACCGGGGTCGGGGTCATCAAACTGCTCACCTTCGCGCTGGCGCTGCAGGCGGTCGGCTGGGCGATGATCCCGTTCGCCGGCAACCCGGTCATCGGGCTGACCAGCCTCGTTGTCTGGGGCATCGCCGCGGGCCTGACCCCGACCTCGCTCTGGGCGCTACCCTCGACGCTCGTGGGCGGCCATCGCGCCGGGACCGACGCGTTCGCCGTCGTCCTGACCGGGCGCTATCTCGGCATCCTCGCCGGGCCGCTGATTGCGGCGGGCATGTTCGAGCTGACCGGCGACTGGATCACCGTCGCCTACACGTTCGTGGGGATTGCGGGCGTGACGATCGTCGGCACGCTCTATCTCGGGGTGCGCATCCGCGACCTGCGGGAAGGCTAACCTGTGCCTAAGACCTGGGCCTCATGCTGAGCTTGTCGAAGTATGGGGCCCTCGCCCTTCGACAAGCTCAGGGTGAGGACGCCGGTCCATCACAGGGAGAGCCGCTTACGGAATCAGGCGATACCCGCCCGGCTCGGTCACGAGGATCCGCGCATTTGAGGGGTCGGCTTCGATCTTCTGGCGCAGGCGATAGACATGGGTCTCCAGCGTGTGGGTCGTGACCCCGGCGTTGTAGCCCCAGACTTCACCCAGCAGCGTGTCGCGGCTGATGACCTTGTCGCCGGCGCGATACAGATATTTGAGGATCGCCGTTTCCTTTTCGGTCAGCCGCACCTTGCGCTGCTCGCCGTCGACCATAATCTTCTGGGCCGGCTGGAAGGTGTAGGGCCCGATGGTGAAGACCGCGTCCTCGCTCTGCTCATGCTGGCGCAGCTGCGCGCGCAGGCGGGCGAGCAGGACATTCAGCCGGAACGGCTTGGCGATATAGTCATTGGCGCCGGCGTCGAGGCCGAGAATCTGGTCCGCGTCGGTGTCGTGGCCGGTCAGCATGATGATCGGCGACTTCACGCCGTTACGCCGCAGCAGGCGGCAGACCTCACGCCCGTCCATGTCGGGCAATCCGACGTCCAGAAGAATGGCGTCGAAATACTCGTTCTTGGTGAGTTCGAGCGCGGCGGCCGCGCTGGTGGCCTCCGACGTGACGAACTCCTCGTGCAGGCGCAACTGCTCCGACAGGGAATCGCGCAACGCGTCGTCATCGTCGATCAGCAGGATCTTCCGGCCGTTCGAGGTCTTGATTTCCATCCCGTTCGTCATCGCCAAACCCGCCATGTTTATGCGCTCACCTGCACGCCGCGCCAGAAGGCGACGTGGTCGCGGATATTCTCCGCGGCCGGCTTCGGATCAGGATAATACCATGCGGCGTCGGCGTTGACCGTGCCGTCGATATCGATGGCGAAATACTTCGCCGTGCCTTTCCAGGGGCAGCCCGTGGTCGTCGCGCTCTCCTTGAAATAGTCCCTGTTCAGCGCGTCCATCGGGAAATAGATGTTTCCCTCGACGGTCTCATAGGTCTCGCTCTCGGCAAGGACGACGTTGTTCCAGATTGCTTTCGCCATGACGGCCCCCTTCATGTTGCCTGAACACGTGGCGTCGCCGCGCGGTATTGCAAGAGGGTGACCCCCAAAACCGCCGACTCACGATCGATCACATTCAAGCGAGCGGGGGCAGGATTCGGGCCGCGCGTTCGCCTCCCGAGACAGGTTTGACGCCCGGGTTGCCGCCATATTGCCGACCGGACATGGTTGGCGCATATTCCGCCCCACCGCGAACCTCCCCAGTAAAGTCCGTAACAGCCCGAACCGCCCGACCCCGTGATGCACCAGCTTCCCAACACGCTCCAGCCCGTCGAACGCGCGATCTCCGATCTGCGCCGCGGCGCGACCATTGTCCTGCTGGGGCCGGACCAGGCGCTTTTGGTCCACCCGGCCGAGGGCGCCACGGCCAGCCAGCTGGCGCGCCTCGCCGGTCTGTCGAAGAACACCGCCTCTTTGCTCCTGACGGGACGTCGCGCGACCGTGCTCGGGCTGGCCGACAACCCGGATGGCGCCGTCCGCGTGGCGCTGGCCCAGGGCATGTCCGCCGAGACCGTGCGGATGATGGCCGACCCGGCCGGGCCCCAGTCGGAAACAAACGTGTCCGCGATCTCCATTGCGCAGATCGACCCGGCCACCCGGCCCGGTGCGAACGAAATCGGCGCGATCGAATTGCTGAAGCTCGCCGGCCTGCTGCCTGCCGCCGTGGTGACGAAGGTTCCCCAGGAACGCCTCGAATACCTGCCGTCCTGGGCCGAGTCCGAAGCGCTGCTCATGGTCGAGCTCGAACATGTCCTCAATTATCAGGAGATCGAGGCGCGCACCCTGCAGCGGGTCGGCGCGGCGCGGGTGCCGCTCGACGCCAACGACAATGTGGAGATCGTCGCCTTCCGGCCCAGTGACGGGGGCCGCGAGCATCTGGCCATCGTGATCGGCGCGCCGGACACGGCCGCGCCGGTCCTGGTCCGGCTGCATTCGGAATGCTTCACCGGCGACCTGCTGGGAAGTCTGCGCTGCGATTGCGGCGACCAGCTGCGCGGCGCCATCCAGGAAATCGGCAAGCAGGGCGGCGGGATCGTTTTGTATCTCGCCCAGGAGGGCCGGGGCATCGGCCTGGTCAACAAGCTGCGCGCCTACGCGCTGCAGGATCGGGGCTTCGACACCATCGACGCCAACCAACAGCTCGGCTTCGAGGCCGACGAGCGGCTGTACCGGCCGGCGGCCGAAATGCTGCACCAGCTGGACGTGGCGGCGGTGCGTCTGCTGACCAACAATCCTGACAAGGTCGCGGCGTTGCGCGAGTGGGGGATTGACGTGGTCGAGCGGGTCGAACACAGCTTCCCGTCGAACCAGCACAACGAATTCTACCTGGCGACCAAGAAGGCCCGCGCGGGCCATATCTTCACGCCCCCCGGCAAATAATGCCGGGCCGGCGCCGATAGCCGGGATTCGCCCGGCCGCAACCTCCTGATTTACGGGCCTTTTTTGAATTGGCGGCTGGCCCCGCGCTTGCAACGTCGGGGGAGATATGAGTCTCCTCGATCCCATCGCCCACAGTGAAGCCATGCTTGGCTACCACGATCCCACGCTCGGGGTGGGTATCGACGCGCCACGTCGATCCGGGGGCGCGGCCGGCGCAGACGGCGCGGGCTTCTTCGCCACCCTGCTCGACATCATCAACCCGCTGCAGCACATCCCGCTGGTGTCCTCGCTGTATCGCGAGATCACCGGTGACGAGATCAGCCCCGCGGCGCGGATCGTCGGCGGCGGCCTGTTCGGCGGCCCGATCGGGCTCGCCTCGGCTTCCGCCAACGCGATTTTCGAGCAGGCGTCCGGCGACGATATCCTCGGCCATGCGCTGGCCATGTTCTCCGACGACGGAGACCCGGGCCTCTCGCCCCAGCAGGCCGATGCGGCGAGCATCGAGGCCAATATTCACCAACAGGCCGACGCGGGCGGTCATACCGACGCCGGGAAGAGCGCCGACATCGTGTTGGCCGGCCCGCCCGCACTCGCCAGCTTCAACGCCGCGCCGGGTGCCCCCATCGCGATGAACCCGCCCCTGTCCCTGACGCCGCCGGCGTCCGGACAAATAATCAAACAGGCGGCCGCCCCCGCAACGTCGGCCACGCCGGTGGTTGCCAGCGAAACACCCGCTGCGAACGCGCTTGTTGATCAGATGATAAATAACGTGCCCGCAGCCGCCGCCAAGACTTCAGTAAGCCCGGAAACCGATGCCGAACGCGCCTTGCCCGCCAATTGGGTGAATGCGGCGCTGCGCGACGCGGCGACCATGAACGACGCCGTGCAGAGCGGCGCCGCGCCGGCATTCGGCGAGACGAAGCCCTGGGTTGGCAACGCCATTCTCGATGCGCTCAGCAAATATGAGGCGATGACCAAGGCGCGGGCCGCCCAGTCCGTAAACCAGCCTGCCGGCGGTCCCTCCTAAGCTATCTGCCCTCGCGGCCGGCCCACAGCCCGGTTAGACTTCGGGCATGGATCTTCGCGTCACTCCCACACACGGCCATCACGGCACGCTTGCGCTCGGCGGCGCATCATACGATTGCGCGCTGGGCCGCAGTGGTGTTCGCACGGACAAGCGCGAGGGCGATGGCGCGACGCCCGTGGGCCGGTTCGCGCTGCGCGAGATCCGTTATCGCGCCGACCGGCTCACCTTGCCCGACACCCCACTACCCGCGGCGCCGATCGAACCCCATGACGGCTGGTGCGACGATCCGGCGGATCCGGCCTACAACCGGGCCGTTCTCCTGCCCCATGACGCGTCGGCCGAGAACATGTGGCGCGACGACGGCCTCTACGACCTGCTGGTGATCCTCGGCCACAACGACGACCCGCCGGCAGCAGGGCGGGGCAGCGCCATCTTCCTGCACTGCGCGAACATGGGACAACAGGGCGACATGGGCCCGACCGAGGGCTGTGTCGCGCTGCCGCGCGACATCCTGCTGGCGCTGGTGCCGCGGCTCGCGCCGGACATGATGATCGATATTCGGCCGGCCTAGGCGTCCCGGGGGCCGAACACGCCGGTGCCGACGCGCACATGGGTCGCACCCAGCTCCGTCGCGGCCTCGAAATCGGCGGACATGCCCATGCTCAGCTGGGCGAGACCGTTACGCGCCGCGATCTCGCCGAGCAGCACAAAATGCGGCGGGGCGGGCTCGTCGGCCGGCGGGATGCACATCAGCCCCTCGACCGGCAGCTCGAGCGCCCGGCAGGCCGCGATAAATGCATCCGCCTCGGCCGGCAGCACCCCGGCCTTCTGCGGCTCTTCGCCCGTGTTGACCTGAATGAAACAGCGGCGCGGCGTGCCGGCGCGATCGAATTCGCGGGCCAGATGCTCGGCCAGTTTTAGCCGGTCGAGGGACTGGATCACATCGAACAGCGCCACCGCCTCGCGCACCTTGTTGGTCTGCAGCGGCCCCACCAGGTGAAGCTCGAGATCGTCAAATGCGTCGCGTCGCGCGGCCCAATGGGTCTCGGCCTCCTGCACGCGGTTCTCGCCGAACACCCGCTGACCGGCGGCAAGCGCGGCGGCGATGCGCTCATCGGGCTGGGTCTTGCTGATGGCCACCAGCGTGACGTCACCAGGATCGCGCGCGGCGCGCGCGGCCGCCGCGGCGATGCGCGCGCGAACCTGCCCCAGGCGCCCCGCAATCTCGGCTGCAACTCCGGCACCGCCGGAGGTCTCATTTTCGTGCGACAAAACGCCCTCCGTTCCGTTAACGCGATGTTCGAGCGCGTCCCGTCGTATTATAAAGGTGCCATGGGAAATAGAATCGATACATTCGCGGACCTGATCTCGCCCATCAGCGAAGCAGAGTTCTTCGCCGAATACCATGATCGAAAGCCGCTGCACATCCCGGCGCCGGCGCCGGACAAGCTCGACGATATCATGAACTGGGACGCGTTGAGCGAAATCCTCAACATGACGGCGATCTGGAGCCCCAGCAATCTGAAGCTGTTTCTCGACACCGAGGCGATCCCGGTCGAGAAATATTGCCGCCCGGCCATCGACCGCAACAGCCAGCAGTCGATGCAGCCCGACGCCGAGAAGGTCAAAGGCTGGTTGCGCCGCGGCGCTTCGATTGTGGCCAACGACATCGACACGCTCACCCCGGGGCTGATCGCCGCCGCCGACGCGCTGGAGCGTCGGCTCGGCGCAAAGGTGCAGAGCAATCTCTACTGCTCGTGGGAGACCCATCAGGCATTCCCGACCCATTTCGATACCCATGAGGTGTTCGCCCTGCATGTCGCCGGCGAGAAGGTCTGGAATATCTACGAGGGCCGCCTCGAGAACCCGATCGCCAACGACGCGTATAAGAATGTCGACGACGGCTTCAACGAGAAGCATCGTGGTGCATTGCTCGAAGCGATTACGCTACGGCCCGGCGACATCCTCTATATACCGCGTGGTCAGTATCACGACGCGCTCGCCTCGAGCGAGGGCTGCATCCACCTGTCGTTTGGCGTTTCCCATGTCATCGGGATTGACGTGATGACGCTGCTGTTCGAGCACGCCCTCGCAGACCCCGCCATCCGGTCCAACATCCCGCTGCGCGAAGCGGGCGACGACGCGCGCGCGGCCTGGGTCGACGCCCTGGTCGACCGGGTCACGAAAATCGGCAAAAGCGACGCCTTCAAGGCCGCGGTCACGCCGCTGCATGACGCGTTCCACTATTATCGTGGCGGGTTCGATCTGCCGGGCGACGCGCTTGCGGAAAATGGCGACGATCGCTTCGCGGTCTCGGTAAAAAGCCTGAAGATCGTGCGCCAGAACGGCAAGGCGCTGCTGGAAAGCGCCAAGGGCCAGGTGCCCATTCCCGATGAAATCGTCGACCCGGTTGCCTGGATCGTCGATGCCGGCCAGTTCTCAAATAACGAATTCGCCGATGCGTTTCCGAATCTCGACGAAGCCGCACGATCAAAATTGATTCAGGACTTGTCTGCGATGCGGGTCATCGCGCCGATCTAGGCGCGATTTGCGCGGACCATGGAATTTGACCCGCGCAATCCGGACTACTGGTTCAACCGGGTGCATGTGCAGGGCGCTGGAAAATCAACTCGGACCGGGGATTGGGTGAACACCGCGAGTTACGATTCCGTCGTTGCGCCAGTACATCAGCGCGCAATCGCCCGGTGGAAGCATTTTGAGCCGTTCCTGGGGCCAATGCTCGCGCCGCTCACACCATATGTCGACCGCATGGGTGATCAGGGACACACGAAATAGACATTCCCAACGATTCCCAACGATTCAAAGCGCTTAGACACTGTTGTTTAAATGCAACAATCGACGAAAATCGTTGCGGAATAATCACGGATTTATTTGCAACGCCCGTGCTTCCGGGGTTTTATCCTGCGCAAGGCTTCGTAACAAATGTCTGGCGTCCGCGAAATACGCCAGTTGTGTCGAAGCTGATCAGGCCCACAGGGCCACTCGCGGACGCAAGTCCCTGAATTTGGAGGTTGGATTATGAAAAAAACTCTACTGGCCACGACGGCCCTGGTGGGTGCTTCGCTTCTCGCTGCTCCGGCAACTGCCGGCACGGTGGGTTCGAAGGATACCATGAATGTAACTCTCGGCGGCGTCTTCTGGTTCTCCGCTTACGTCAAAGACGAAGATGTCTCCGCGGCCAACGGCCGTGGTTATGGTTTCACGGTCAGTGAATCCGCATTCGAAATCGGTGCCTCTGCTACTGCCGACAACGGCATTAAATACGGCTTCACCCTCGCGCTAAACGCCGGTGCTGCCGACCTCGCGCCCGCTGACGAAGCTTGGGCGTACCTGGACAGTGCTGCCTGGGGCCGGATCGAGATGGGCGACCAGGACGATGTCACCAACCGTATGCAGCTTGGCTCGTGGAACGCACTCAAGGGTGCTGGCGGACCCGCCGGTGGTCTGGGCGACATAAACACCTTGTTCGGTGGTAACGGTACGGATAACCTTCAGTCCCGTACGGACTGGCAGGCTTTCACCACGGGTGATGCCACGAAGGTGAACTACTTCTCGC
>JAQCFD010000147.1 GCA_027618305.1 Pseudomonadota bacterium | reverse complement strand
CCATTCCTCAGTCAGTTTGGACTGCAGTGACGCTGTAACTTCTTCGCGATCAGCAAACCCGCTGGTGCGATCGAAGAACACATAGTCGATGTCAGCTTTCAGTGCCGGTGGGCCAATTGAGGCGGCAATTTCTGTGCGCCGCGCGCGGAGAGAATCATGATCAAACCGCGTCTTGTAGAGCAGGTTCATGAACCGGTTGGGGGTGATCTGCAGATTCGCGACGATATCAGAGAACTGATCCTCCAGTCCGGTGCCGGAGGGGAACGGATTTGACTTGCGGAACCGGATCGATTGACCGACCGTCAGCGTCGAAGCGCCGCCCAATTCGCCAAAGACACCTGTGCGAATACCGTAGACGAACCTCTGACCGCCCTCGACCCGGTCCGTGCCCGAAAATCGGTTGGCGGCGAACAGATTGGTTTCGTCGAAGGCGACGCTCTGACTGTCTTCGTCGGGGATTTTCTCCGGATTGCCGCCGTTCGGTGCGAGAACAAGCGCCATGAGAGGCTCAAAGGTCTGGCTGTTCGGGCCGGAACGTCGAACCCAGGGATACCGCCAGCTTACAATGGCTTGGGGGAATATGCGGCCGACGACGGCATCTTCACGGCCGCTGTTGGTATCGACGTCGTCAACGTTATACAGATCGCCTTGGACCGAGGTGCGAAAACTGGTGATCGAGCCCAAACCGTCGGTGTGGGAAATCTGCCAGCCGGGAGTCAGACTGATCCGTTGGCTCGACGCACCCTCCTCGCGCGTGAGTGCGCGCATATTCGCGTCGAGCGTCGTCATGCCGCCAAAGCTGCCGGGAGAGCTGACGTATCTGTAATCGAGATTCGGGGCGGCGATTGGAGTTTGTTCCTGAATATCTTCGTCGCGGAGGCCCTGGAAATAAAGGGCTTCGGCGACGGCATAGGAGCGCGATCCGAAGCCCTCGACATACAGCCGATTGGTGAGCGTATCGTCGCTCTTGAAACCGTATCGGCCAAGATAGGTATCGTCGCTGGCGACTCGTATGTCTGCGCCCCAGCGCCAGAGTTCGTCGATTGAAAACCGCGATTCGGAATCGATGTGGCCGCGAAACCTGTTCTGGTCCGTCTGGGCATCATCATTGGTAAATGAAAGGCGCGTGCGATTTTCGCCGCTGGCGAACCTCTGTCGGTATTCGCCGGTCACCACAGGCAGTTGATCGGTCGACAGAATGGGATCAAACGTCAGGTCACTTTCATTCGAGATCGCCCAGAAGTAGGGAACCTGGATCGACGACCCCAGAAGGCTTGAAACACCGAATGTCGGTGTCAGGATGCCAGTTTTGCGCTCGACAGTTGGGTCCGGGTGGCTGAGATAAGGCGTGTAGGCGATGGGAATGCCCGCCACTTCCAGCGTGGCATCACGATAGACGACCTCCTGAGCCTCGGAGTCATGCACCACGCGGCGTGCCTTGATCTGCCACAATGGTTCTTCATCAAACCCGAGGCAATCGCGGCAGGGCGAATAAACGGCACGCGTGAGCTCGGTCTTGATCCCGCCTCGACGTTGGGCACTGGCGGCCGCCAGACGGGAATCATCATTGAGCAGCATCCGGAATCCGCGCAAAAATCCTTCCCGCATGTCGGATGTAAGCTCTGCGAATTCCGCGAACAGCACTTCGCCCGACGGCTCGAGAAGCACCACATTACCGGTTGCTGTGACGATATTGTCGCGCTGGTTATAGGTGACGGCGTCAGCGTTCAGAATTCGTTCGCCCTGGACAATTTCCACGTTGCCGCGCGCCGTCGCCGTCCCGAGGTCCTCATCAAAGGACAAATCGTCGGCAGTCATCAAAACCGGCTGCTCGGAGTTGACCTGCTGTCCGATGGCGTCCGGGCCATTCGCCGCCAGGGCAATCAATCCCAGGACGATCCAGAGGGCGCGCGCAATCATCATCCGTCCTCAAGATGAAGAAGGAATGTAATGCCGATCAGCAGGCTGACGCCGGCCGGCGTCCAGGCCGCGAGGATCACGGGCACACTCGCGCCCAGGCCGAGCGCCTGGATGACGTTCGTTAGAAGAAACAGAAAGAACCCGGCCAGGACGCCGGCCCCGACCAGTACGATTGTGCCGCCGCGTCGGGTGAGCCGGAGAGAGAATACGGCTGCGATCAGGACCATCGCGGCCAGCAGAAAAGGCTCCGCCAAAAGCGCGTGGAACTGAAGCTGGTGTGCGATCGGCGAGAACCCGGTTTCCTCAAGCACCCTGATGAAACGGGGAAGGTTCCACAATGCGACGGTTTCGGGACTGGCGAAGCTTTCCTGAATTTTGTCGGGTGTCAGATCGGTGGCGAGATCCTGCCTGGCGACGAAGACCCCGGCGCGTCCGGGACGGGTGAGCCATGCGTCGGATAATTCCCATCGTCCGTCCAGCAAAAAGGCGCTTTCGGAGTCGATCCGGCCCGTAAACTTGTCGTCCCCGGAGAATTCGAAGACGGTGACCTGTTCCAGACGAAGTTTGTCGGGCTGGACCCGTTCGGCGTGAATCACCGTCTGGCCCGCGCCGTCACTGTTGTTCTGACGAAGCCAAATGCCCTCTGCGGACACGGCCAGAAGGGAGGATCGGCCTGTGAGATATTTGCCCTCGAGCTTTTCGAATTGTGACAGCAGGACAGCGGAAAGGGGGTTGAGCACGGATATGTTGATGATGCCGAGCGCCACTGCGGCGATGAGGGCCGGCATCAGGGACTGCCAAACCGAAACGCCGGCAGCGCGCAGGACAACAAGTTCGTGATTTCGCGTCAGGCGCAGAAACGTGAATATCGCGCCGAACATGACCGCGAAGGGGACGGCTTCCTGGGCCAGGAAAGGCGTGCGCAGCAACGCCATGCTGGTGATGATGCTGAATGTCGCCTCGTCGCGCCCGCTGCCGCGGCGCAACAGTTCAATGGCGTCAATGAGCATGATGACCGCAACAATCGTGGCGAACATGATCAAGAACCAGATCAGGAACTGGCGCAGGATATAGAAGGATATGGTGCGCGAAGCGATCACGAGCGTGCGGGCCTAGGCATCTGCGGTCGCGGGAGCGACGGATCTATGACGGGGTTTGCGCACCAGCCAATAGATCGAGAGCGCGATCACACCCAACGGCAGGCCGTAGCTGAAGGGAATGATCGCCAGCGATCGCCGCGAAACGTTGAACAGTCCGAGCGCTGCGACCTGAATGGCGAAAACCAACGCAATGGCAAGCAAAATGCGGCTGGTCTGGCCTCTTCGGTTCATGTCGCCCGAAAGCAGCACAGCCATGGCAACGGCGGCAAAAGCCAGGATAGAGAGCGGGCTGGTGAGGCGCCGGTGGCCTTCGGCGATGAGCTGGGTGGAATAGGCGCGGTCGTGGAGACCATCTCCCGGCCATAAGAGCGAATCCAGGAAGCGTTCTTCCGGCTCGCGCCAACGGGTCGAGACATCCGGACTGAGAAGGCTGAGATCGAGCGAATACTGGTCAAAATTGAACAGCGTCAGGCGCCCGGTGTCCTTGTTGACTTCCTGCTGGCTGCCATTGAACAGCACCACCCGGGTTCCCTGGTCCGTGTGGCTCGCGGTGCCGCGCTCCGCTGTGTAGGTCACCGGGCGTTCGGGGTCCCGGGAATCATGGGCAAAAATGCCGCGCAATTCGCCCTCGCCGGAACGTTCGCGGACATAAATGGTCAAACCATTGACCGGCGTGTTGAAGCGTTGTTCCTGGAGCAAAACACTCCCATAGCTGTTGCGATAGTTGAACTGCTGCAACTTGAAGGCGTGGGTCGCCGCGGGCACCAGATAAAGCTGCAGGGCGTATCCGATGAGCACCCCGAGAACGCCCAGTATCAAGCCCGGTCTTGCCAGGGAGATCTGGCCAACCCCGGCGGCACGCATGACGATCAGTTCGCTATCATTCGTGAGCTTGTTGTAGACCACGATGATCGCAGCGAAGATCGCGATGGGGAGCACTACGGCCATGAATTTTGGCAAGTTGAGGGCTGTCATCTCGAACAGAACCGTGATTGGTAATCCGCGATTGACGATGAAATCGATCAGCCGCAGGGACCCAAACAGCGAAATCAGCAAGATGAGTGCGCCGGCAACAAACAGCGCGGCGGATGCCAGTTGCCGGAATATGTATCCGCTGATCGACGTCATGGGTGCTCCCGGTTTGACGTTTCCCCGGAAACGTCCCTCAAGTTGCTGATTCGTAAAACAAACACCTGCCTGTCGAATTGTTTGTAACAGATCGTTCGGCCGGGAAAAACACTTGCAGCGTCGTCGGCCCATGTCTTGCGCCCGCTCCGCCGGTACTCTAAATCTCGATACACTTTTGACGGCGTGTCGCAGCCTGTGTCCCGCTTATTTATGGAATGGATCGTCATGAAAATATCGTTCGCCGAACCGAAACTTCCCACGAGCGGCCTCCTCGTTTTTCTGATCGATGCGGATGGGCGACTGGGAACCAGCGCCAAGGCGGTCGACAAGGCAACGCAGGGCGCGCTGTCGCGAGCTCTGAAGGCGGCGAGTTTCGCCGGGAAGAAAGGCGAAAGTTTGTCGGTTCTCGCACCGCAGGGACGCGAGCAGGCAACGATATTGCTGGTCGGCGCCGGCGATGCCAAGGACGTGGACGCGCTGCGCGCCCAGGAAATAGGTGCTCAGATATACAAGGCCGCCGGCGCTGTATCGACCAACGCGGCGACGATCATTGCGGAAATGACGGGCACCAAGCTGCAGGCCGGCGAACTGGCCGCGAGCATCGCGATCGGTGCGCGATTGCGTTCCTATAAATATGACAAATACCTGACCCGTCCCGAGGGCCGCAACGGCGAGACCACACTTGCGCGTCTTCAAGTCATGGTGAAGGGCGCGGCGGATGCGCGCCGGCGCTACGCGGCGCTCGCGCCGGTGGCTGACGGTGTCGACATGGCCCGCGATCTCGTGTCGGAGCCGAGCAATGTGAAGTCGCCCAAATGGATGGCGGCGCAGTGTCGGACGCTGACCAAACTTGGCGTCAAGGTCGAGGTACTGGGCGAGGCGCAGATGCGCAAGCTCGGGATGAACGCCCTGCTGGCCGTGGGACAGGGAAGCGTTCGCGAATCCCAACTCGTGGTGATGCGCTGGAACGGCGGTGGCCGCGATGCCAAGACCGTGTCGTTCATCGGCAAGGGTGTCACCTTCGACACTGGTGGCATCTCGATCAAGCCGGCAGGCGGCATGGAAGACATGATCTGGGACATGGGCGGCGCGGGGACGGTCATCGGCGCGATGCGCGCCATCGCAGGCCGCAAGGCCAAGGCGAATGTCATCGGCGTGGTGGGGCTGGTCGAGAATATGCCCGACGGTAATGCCCAGCGGCCCGGCGACATCGTGACGTCGATGTCGGGCCAGACGATTGAGGTGATAAACACGGACGCCGAAGGCCGGCTCGTTCTGGCGGACGCGCTTTGGTACACGCAAAAGCGCTTCAAGCCCGATGTGATGATCGACTTCGCGACCCTGACGGGGGCGATCATGGTGGCGCTTGGGCGTGAGTATGCCGGCTTGTATGCCAGCGATGACGGCCTGGCGGATCGCATCCTGTCGTCCAGCCGGGGTGTTGGTGAAAAAGTCTGGCGCATGCCGCTCGACGATGCCTTTGACAAGCAGATCAACACGCCGCGCGCCGATATGAAGAATGTCGGGCCACGCTGGGGTGGCAGCATCACGGCAGCGCAGTTCCTGCAGCGTTACACCAATGGCGTGCCCTGGGCGCATATGGATATCGCGGGTGTTGCCTGGTCGGACAAGGAGCAGCCGCTGATGGCGCTTGGGGCGACCGGATTTGCCGTTCGCACGCTCGACCAGTTCGTTCGCGACCATTACGAAAAATAGGTCTGATCGCAACGTGACAGAGATCCGTTTCTACCATCTGACGCGCCGCACCCTCGAAGAGGTGTTGCCTGTCATGCTTGAGCGGACCGTCATCCGCGATGGACGCCGCGCGATCGTCATGGCGGGATCGCCCGAGCGTGTGGAGGACCTGAACGCGCATCTGTGGACCTACAACGACCGTGTCTTCCTGCCCCATGGCAGCAAGAGCGACGGCCATGCCGCGTTGCAGCCGGTGTGGCTGACCGACCGGGATGAGAACCCCAATGATGCGCGGGTCCTGTTTCTGGCCGACGGCGCGCAGTCTGTCGATCCTGGCGGCTTCGATCTCGTTTGCGAGCTGTTTGACGGGCGCGACGATGCTGTTGTGAGTGCGGCGCGCGCGCGCTGGCAGATCTACAAAGACGCCGGGCATGACCTGACATATTGGCAGCAAACCGAGCGCGGCGGCTGGGAACAAAAAGCGACCGGTTGATCCTATTCTTGAAGCCCGGAAGACCGGTGCGGCGATCGGTGCCTTGTCGCCGCGGCCTGTGCTGGATATAAGGCGCCCTCATTTCCATCCCAGACCGGAGCAAATCCATGGCCCTCGAGCGCACGTTCTCGATCATCAAACCCGACGCGACCAAGCGGAACATCACCGGCAAGATCATTGCCAAGTTCGAGGACGCCGGATTGCGGGTTGTCGCGCAGCGCCGCATCCACCTCAGCCGCGAACAGGCCGAATCCTTTTATGGGGTTCATCGCGAACGCCCGTTCTTCAATGACCTGGTTGCGTTCATGACGTCCGGGCCGGTCGTCGTGCAGGTGCTCGAAGGTGACAATGCCGTCGCGCGCAACCGCGAGATCATGGGTGCCACCAACCCCGCCGACGCGGCAGAGGGCACGATCCGCAAGGAATTCGCGGAATCGATCGAGGCAAACTCCGTGCATGGCTCGGATGCGCCCGAGACCGCAGCCGAAGAGATCGCGTTCTTCTTCAAAGAGGATGAAATCGTCGGCTGATCACCGCACCTGATCGGGCGCGAGACGGGTTCGCTAGACGAGCGTCCACCACATGACGAGCAGGGCAATCACCACGGCGATGCCCGAGTAGGACATTAGTTTCAGGAAACCACCCCAGGTTTTCCAGCGCCGTTCGAGATCCATAATTTCGTCGGACATGTTCACTCGCATGTTTCCGGTTGAGCCTTGATGTGAGTTCTATACGCGAGCGCCGGGGGCGTCAAAGCCCTTTGGCGCTGTGGGGTGCGGTTTATTCCGTTGGCGGGAAGATGAGCGGCCGGTGGCGTCCCTCTGGGGTCATCATGACAGCCCGTTCGTCAACGATTTTCACCCGGTTTTCCGCCAAAAGCCGCACAGCAAGCGGATAGCAGGCATGCTCGGCCTCCAGGATGCGCGCGGCGAGTGTGTCTTCATCGTCGTTGGGCATGACGGGGACGGCGGCCTGAACCAGGATCGGCCCCGCATCCATCTCCGGGCGCACGATGTGCACGGTGCAGCCACTCAGCCTTACGCCGGCCGCGATCGCTTGAGCGTGGGCGTCGATACCCTTGAATGCAGGCAGGAGCGAGGGGTGTATATTGACGACCCGGTCGTGCCAGGTCTCGACAAACCAGGTCGACAGGAGCCGCATGAAACCGGCCAGGCAGACAAGTTCCGCGCCCGATGATTTGAGGTGTTTGTCGATCTCCCGGTCGAAGCTTTCGCGATCCGGGAATCCGCCATGCGCCACCGTCGCGGTCTCTATCCCCGCCGCCCTCGCATGATCGAGGCCCTGCGCGTCCGGCTTGTTTGAAACGACCAGGACGATCTCGGCGGGGAAGTCTGGCGCGGCGCAGGCCGCGATCAGCGCCTGAAGGTTGGAGCCCCGGCCGGAAATCAGAACACCGATTTTCAGGCGACTCATACGTTGCCGCCGAGGGCAGCGGCCAGGTCCGAAATTGCGATTTCGCCATCGTCGGATGACGTGATCATGCCGATGACCCGGGCGTCCTCACCGGCGGCGTTGAGCGTATCGACAATCTCATCGGCGCCCCCAGCTGCTGCCACTGCGACCATGCCAATGCCGCAGTTGAAGGTGCGTGCCATCTCCATGTCGTCGACGCCGCCAGCCTGTCGCAACCAGTCGAAGACCGGAGGTGCTGCCCAGCACGTGCCGTCGAGGGTCGCGCCGAGGCCTTTGGGCAGGGCGCGTGGGATATTCTCGAGCAGGCCACCGCCGGTGATGTGGGCAAAGCCCTTGAGGGCGGGCAGGGCCGCCGCTGCGAGACAGGCGCGCACATAAATGCGTGTCGGTGTGAGAAGTGCGGCGCCGAGGTTCTGGTTCGCATCAAAAGGCGCCGGGTCCGACAGGTTGCACCCCGCACGCTCGACGATCTTGCGCACCAGGGAATAGCCGTTGGAATGCACGCCGCTGGACGCGAGACCGATGACGACATCGCCGGCCTCGATCGGGCGATCCGGTCGCGGCAACGCCGTCCCTCGTTCCATGGCGCCAACGGAAAACCCGGCGAGATCGAACTCACCACTGGCATAGAGACCGGGCATCTCGGCTGTCTCGCCACCGATCAGGGCACAGCCGGCCTGTTTGCAGCCGTCCGCGATTCCCGCCACAACGGCGG
>JAQCFD010000146.1 GCA_027618305.1 Pseudomonadota bacterium | reverse complement strand
CGGGCGAACTGGACGAGAATTCGCTCTTCTATCTTCTGAGCCGCGGTATTCCTCATGTAACCGCCCGGCGGATGCTGATCGAGGCGTTCTTGTCGGAGGCCATCGCGGAGATCCCGCTGCTGGCCGTTGCGGAAGATTTTTCAACCCATGTGCGCCAATGGCTGGCCGGCCATATCGATCGGCCGGCGGACGGAGCAGGCTCATGACGACCCCAACCACGGCGCAGGCCGGCACGCCCGCATATGACATCGACGCGATACGGGCCGATTTCCCGATCCTCGGCCGGACCATGCATGACAAGCCGCTGACGTTTCTCGACAGCGCCGCGTCGGCACAAAAGCCGCGTCAGGTGATCGACGCGATTTCGACGGCGTATGAGACGGAATACGCGAATGTCCATCGCGGCCTCTACCAGATCAGCGAGGCGGTGACGGCGCGCTTCGAGGGCACCCGTGAGACGATCCGGCAATACATCAATGCTGCCCACACCCACGAGATCATCTTCACACGCAACGCGACGGAATCGATCAACCTTGTGGCCTACAGTTTCGGGCGCAAGTTTCTTGGCGAAGGCGACGAAGTCGTCATCACGGAGCTTGAGCATCACTCGAACATCGTGCCGTGGCAGATGCTGCGTGACGAGAAGGGCATCGTCCTGAAGGTGGCGCCGGTCAGCGACGACGGCGAATTGATCATGCCGGCGTTCGAGGCACTGCTCGGGCCGAAAACGAAACTCGTGGCGGTCGCCCACATGTCCAACGTCATGGGCACGATCCTGCCGGTCGAGGACATTATTCGCCGGGCGCATGCCGTGGGGGCGAAAGTCCTGCTCGATGGCTGCCAGTCCGTAACCCACATTCCGGTCGACGTGCAGGCGCTCGGCTGCGACTTCTACGTCTTCTCCGGGCACAAGCTGTACGGGCCGAGCGGCATTGGCGTGCTGTATGGCCGCGAAGAGCTGCTCGATGCGATGCCCCCCTTCATGGGCGGCGGCGATATGATCTCGTCGGTGACGTTCGAGAAGTCGACCTGGGCCAAGCTGCCCCACAAGTTCGAGGCGGGCACGCCGGCGATCGTCCAGGCGATCGGGCTGGGTGCGGCGATTGACTATGTGAACAGTATCGGGCTGGACGCCATCGGCGCGCACGAAGCCGATTTGCTGAACTATGCGACGCAGAAACTGTCCAGCGTGGAAGGCTTGCGGATCATCGGCACGGCGCCGCACAAGGCGAGCGTTGTTTCATTCACGCTGGATTTTGCCCACCCCCACGACATCGCGACGATCATCGATCGCGCCGGTGTTGCGGTGCGCGCGGGACATCATTGTGCGCAACCCTTGATGGAGCGGATGGATGTCCCGGCGACGGTTCGCGCCTCAATCGGGCTCTACAACAACCGATCCGATATTGACGCCCTCGTGGCGGCGCTGGCCGAAGTGCAGGAGTTGTTTGGCTGATGAGTGACGAACTGCGAGAGCTCTATCAGGAAGTCATCCTGGAGCATGGCAAGAACCCGCGAAATTTCCACGCGAGCGACGACGCCACGAACGAGGCGCGCGGCAACAACCCGCTGTGTGGTGACCAACTCGTGATCTATCTCACGCTCGATGGTGATGGCCGCGTCGCGGATGTGTCGTTTCTCGGCAAGGGCTGTGCGATTTGCATCGCGTCGGCATCGATGATGACCGAGTTGCTCAAGGGGCGCAGTCGCGAAGAGGCGCAAACTCTGTTCGAGGCGTTTCACGATATGTGCACGGGTGAAGAGAACGGGCATGAATTACCCGATGATGTCGACAAGCTGCGTGTGTTGTCAGGCGTTCGTGAGTTCCCAACGCGGGTAAAATGCGCCACCTTGCCGTGGCACACCATGGTCGCCGCCCTGCAGGGCGAAGACGTAATCTCGACGGAATAGGATCTACCGGTATGAGTTATGATCAGGGAATGGGCTCACCGATGGGTATGTTTGCCCCGATGCCTCCTGGAGAAGAGATTACGGCCCGGATGGGAGATCCCTTGCCGGATGGAACGGTCATCGCTGATCGCGAGGCTGTCATCGCGGCGCTGCGGACGGTGCACGATCCGGAAATTCCGGTAAATATCTATGATCTGGGTTTGATCTACGATTTCAGGATTCACACCGATGGTTCCGTGCGAGTCGAAATGTCGCTGACCGCACCGGCCTGCCCGGTGGCGGGTGAAATTCCTTTCTGGGTCGCGAATGCCGTCTCCGATGTCGAGGGCATTGGTGAGGTCGAGGTGAACCTTGTCTGGGATCCGCCCTGGGACTCAAGCCGGATGTCCGACGATGCCAAACTGGCCCTCGGCATCGATTGACCTATATAGATCGTTACGGAGACCAAAATGCCTGAACCGATCATAAACCTGACAGACGCCGCCGCGGCGCGGGTGCAGTCCTTGATGTCCAAGGCCGACAAAGGTGTCGCCGGGCTACGCGTGGGCCTGTCGACCCGCGGCTGTTCCGGCCTGTCCTATGTCGTCGAGTATGCCGAGGAGGCGAAACAGTTCGAGGAAGTCGTCGAGGACAAGGGCGTGAAGGTGTTTATCGACCCGGCCGCGACCATGTTCCTGATCGGCGCGACGATGGATTACCGCGAAGGTAAGTTCGAATCGGGCTTCGTCTTCGAAAATCCGAATGCCAAGGGCACGTGCGGTTGCGGTGAGTCCTTCCACGTTTAGGCTACCGCCCGACCGAACCAGAGTCTGTCCATGCCCCGAATGACATTCATAGACAGTGCCGGCACCTCACACGAGGTGGAGGCCCCGCTCGGTCATTCGCTGCTGCAGATTGCCTGGGATAACGGGCTTGATGTCGAGGGCGCGTGCGAAGGCGCCATGGCGTGTTCCACGTGCCATGTGATCGTTGATCCGGAATGGTATGCGCGCCTCGATGCGCCGACAGAGGACGAGGAAGATATGCTCGACCTCGCGCCGGGGCTGAAGCCGACGTCGCGGCTTGGCTGCCAGATCATTGTGAACGAGGCGATGGATGGGCTGACGGTTCGCCTGCCGGGATCAACGCGTAACCTGATGCTTGGCTAGTGGGGTATCTCGACGACCAGGAGCTGTTCCCGCGCCTGCGTGCGGCATCGCCCAGTTGGGAGAACTACGTCGCGCACCCTTTCGTGGCGGGTGTCCAGGACGGGAGCCTGCCTGAGGCGGCCTTCAGACATTACCTGGGACAGGACTATCTGTTCCTCATCCATTTTGCCCGCGCCTATGCGCTCGCGGCCTACAAGGCGGATACGCTGGCCGATATTCGCGATGCGGCAGCCGGGATGAGCGCCATCGTCGACACCGAGATGGCACTCCATGTCGAATATTGCGCCGACTGGGGCCTGAGCGAAGCGGAGATGGAGGCTTTACCGGAGGCGTCGGCAACAATGGCCTACACCCGCTATGTTCTGGAGAAGGGCCATCAGGGCGACCTGCTCGACCTTTATGTGGCCCTCGCCCCTTGTGTCATGGGCTATGGCGAGATCGGTGCGCGATTGGCGTCTGACCCGGTCACCCGGCGCGACGGCAATCCCTATGGGCCGTGGATCGAGATGTATGCCGGTGTTGACTATCAGGCGATCGTCCGCGCCCATGGCGAAACCCTCGACCGGCTTTGGGCGCGTCGCGCGGGGTGCGAACGCTTGGACGAGCTGTCGCGGGTTTTCGAAGAGGCGAGCCGACTGGAAGCCGATTTCTGGCAAATGGGGCTGGACGCGACTTAGGTCGACACTAGCGGGTTTTGGGCGCGCCAAAACCGCCGATCGTAATCTCGATATTCTCGTTGGCGCTCCGCACGCGTCCATCGTCCCATAGCACCGGTTTGGCATCGGGGCCGACTTCGACGGCGTAGCGGTCCTCGGCCAGGCCGCTGCGCGCCAGGCCAGTACGCGCCTGGGCCAGAAGCTCGTCGCTGGTGTAGGGGTGACCCCGGCTCAGCGTGACTCCGCCGCCATGCACAATGACTGACGCCGTCCAGTTTCCGGTGTCGCCAATGGCTTTCTGCACGCGGCGCAGAACGTTCTCCACTTCGCGGGACGCGGCGGTCTCGCGGCTCACCACCTGGTTTCCGCTGACTTTGATCCGAAAGGTCAGCGGGCCCGTCATCAGGCCGGGATCGAAGCGGAACTCCTGCTTTAACGCAGCGATCGCGGCGTCGGCCGCCGCGTTTTGCGTGTTCGCGACCGCAGCCGCGACCGAATCGAAGCAGGCCAAACGGGCATTTTGGTCGGAGAGTGCGGCGCAGCGTTGGATGTCTTTGCCAAGGTCCGAATGGGCTGGCGTGCTGCTCAGGACGGTGATGGCGAGGAGCCCTGCGGCCAATGCCAACCCGTATTTCGAGGTGGTGATCATGGGCGGTTGGTCATTTCTGATATGCATGTCGGCAAGATGGCGACTTGCCGCCGTCCGATCAAGCGCGATACGCATTCGTGACCGGTTTGCCGTTTGCCGCGACACGCCTATATTGCCGCCCGTGAGCAAGAAACTGAACAGTTTGGGATTTGATTGTCCGCCGGCGGAAACCCGTGTCGTGGTGGCGATGTCCGGCGGTGTCGACAGTTCGGTTACCGCCGCGCTGCTGCACGAGCAGGGCTATGACGTCGTGGGGATCACCCTGCAGCTCTACGATCATGGGGCGGCCACGGCGCGCGCGAAGGCATGCTGTGCCGGCCAGGACATCTATGATGCGCACCGGGTCGCCGACACAATCGGCTTTCCCCATTATGTGCTCGATTACGAATCCCGGTTCCGCGAGGACGTCATCGAGAATTTCGCCGACGCCTATGTGCGCGGTGAAACCCCCATTCCGTGCGTGACCTGCAACCAGACAGTGAAGTTCCGAGATCTTGTCGCGACCGCGCGCGATCTCGGCGCGGATGCTCTTGCGACCGGTCACTACATCCGACGCGAGGCGGGTGCCCAGGGTGCCGAACTGCACCGGGCGGTCGATGCGTCGCGCGACCAGAGCTATTTTCTGTTCGCAACGACCCATGAGCAGCTCGATTATCTGCGCTTCCCGCTGGGGGACATGCCCAAGGACGAGGTACGCGAACATGCGCGCCGATTCGAGCTGGCGATCGCGGAAAAGCCCGACAGCCAGGACATCTGTTTCGTGCCCGACGGAAAATATGCGCAACTCGTCGAGAAGTTGCGTCCGGGTGCTGCGGAACCCGGCGACATCGTGCATATGAACGGCACCACGCTGGGCCGGCACGACGGCATTCTAAATTTCACCATCGGCCAGCGACGCGGGCTCGGGATCGGTGGCCGCAAGGACGCGGAAGAGGATGCGCTCTATGTGGTCCGCCTCGATCCGGACGCACACCGGGTGATTGTCGGCCCGCGCTCGGCGTTGGCGACCTCGCGCATTGCGGTCAATGGATTGAACTGGCTGGGTGAGGGGGCGTCGCCGCCCGCCGAGGGTCTGGATGTGACCGTTAAAATCAGGTCCACGATGGAGCCGGTGCCGGGGCGCATTGAAGGTGTTGGCGATGGCCGGGCCGTTGTCGAACTGGTGACGCCCGAGTTCGGTGTGTCACCGGGCCAGGCGGCAGTATTCTATGACGGCGGCCGCGTGTTGGGCGGCGGCTGGATTCAGCGCAACGATCAGCGGAGTGAAGCGGCATGAGCATCTACGTCCTGGTCCATGGCGCCTATCATGGCGGCTGGTGCTACGAGAAAGTCGTCCCCCTGCTTGAGGCTGCGGGGCACACGGCCATTGCGGTTGACCTTCCGGGCCACGGCGATAATCGCGTGCCGATCGGCGACGTCTCGCTCGATGCCTATGTGGAACATGTTTGTGATGTGGTCTCGGCCCAGTCCGCGCCGGTCATTCTCGTTGGCCACAGCCTGGGCGGGATGACCATCACCCAGGTCACGGAGCGTTTGCCGGAACAGGTGGCGTGGGTCGTCTATCTGACGGCGATGATGCCGAAAAATGGCCAGAACCGGACGGATCTGGCGGAGTTCGAGGGGCCGGAGAAGATGGCCGACAAGCGGATTATCTCCGAAGACGGGCTGTCCTCGACCATGCCGGAAGAAATCATTCCGCCTACATTCTACGGCCAGTGCAGCGCGGAAGACGTCGCACGCGCGATTGCGCGCCTGGTGCCGCAGGCGACGGAGCCATTCCTGCGGCAGGCAAAGACCACGCCCGCAAGGTTCGGGACGGTCAAGCGCGCCTTCATCGAATGCGAACGCGACAACGCCATCCCCATCGCCATGCAGCGGGCGATGATCGCCGCGCAGCCCTGCGATCGCGTTTTCACGATCGACACCGATCACTCGCCGTTCTACTCGGCGCCGGATGAACTCGCCCGCGACCTGCTCGAGCTGGCCTGACCCCGGATCTATCCACATTCCTGTCGTGCAGGGCTTTTGCTCGCGCACCCGTTTGGGATTGCGTAGCATGACCTTTGGTCGGCCGACAGCCGGACGCCGGACAACATTCTGATTTTTGATTCCTGAGGAGGACTCCCCATGCTCGTCACACGTAATCCCGCCACCATCGCTCCGCCCGCCGCCATGTACAGCCACTCGGTCGAGGTGCCGCCGAACGCACGCTGGCTGGTGACAGCCGGCCAGGTCGGAATCACGCCGGAAGGGACGGTGCCCGAGGGCTTCGAGGCCCAGCACGACCTGATCTGGCAGAACACGCTGGCGATTCTGGAAGATGCCGGTTTCGGCCCGGAGCATATCGTGCGCCTGAACGTCTACTCGACCGATCCGGCGGGCCTGCAGTTCCTCAAGCCGCACCGTGCGAAGTATCTGGCACCGGGCCATGTGCCGGCCTCGACCTGGGTCGTCATCAGCCAGCTGGCGAACCCGAAATGGGTGGTCGAGATGGAAACCATCGCCGCGAAGCCTGAATAACGGGCTACGGAATCGGCCGGGCGTACGCGCCCGGCCGGTCCGGTCCACATGAGCGACGCGCAAGACAGCCGGTTCCGACAAGGGCTGTGGCCCTATGCCATGATCATGGCCGCGGCCTTCATCCTGGCGTCGAACCACATCATCGGGCGCTGGGTGCAGGGCGACATGCCGCCTATGGGCATTGGCTTCTGGCGGCTGCTCATCGCGACGGCAGTGCTGATGCCGTTTGTCGGCCGGTCCGTGTGGGCCAAGCGCGGCCTCATCCGGCAGCACTGGAAGCTGTTCCTCGTGATGGCTGTGGCACTGGGCCCGTTCGGCAATGCCGCGGTCTATGTCGCGTATCATTTCACCACCGCGATTAACGGGGGTGTCGTCTCGACGGCACAACCCGTCGCGACGGTGCTGATCACGTTCTTCCTGTTTCGTGAATCCGTGACCCGAATCCAGACTCTCGGGATCGTCCTTGCGACGCTCGGGGTTTTCGTCATTCTGTCGCGGGGCGACCTGTCGGTCCTCGCCACGCTCGAGCCGAATATCGGCGACCTGATCATGCTGGCGGCGATGTTCGGCTTCGCCGTGCATAACTCGCTGTTGCGCAAGATACCCAGCAGCTTCACGACGGCGGAGATCCTGCTGTCGGTTCAATGTTTCTCCATGCTGGTGATGTTGCCGCTGTACGTGACCGAGACGATCGTCTTCAAACCGATGCCGGTCACGTGGGAGGCCGCGGCCATCATGGCCTGGCTCGGTATCGGGGTGGCGATCATCGCCGTCGGTTTCACCAACACGTCGATCCTCGCGCTTGGTGCCAACAAGGCGACGATTTCGAATTACATCCGCGCGCTCATCACGGCCGGCCTGGCAATTCTGATCCTCGGCGAGCGCCTGGAGCTGTTCCATCTGGTGGCGTTTGCATTCGTTGTCGCGGGTGTGGTGATGCTCGGACAAGGACGCCGCGCGCGCCCGGCTTGACAGGCGGTGAGCGCACCACCTATATCCGCAGCCGCACTTGGGGCGGAGTAGCTCAGCTGGTTAGAGCAGCGGAATCATAATCCGCGTGTCGGGGGTTCGAGTCCCTCCTCCGCTACCAATTCTTCCATTTATGGCATACTTGACCGCGACACTGATGCGGGCTGCCGCTGTGTCGGAACCGTAATGCGTAGCTCGCCTCTGATGTCGGAACCAACCGAATGGAGGACGAAGTCATGTTGCAAGCCCATAACCCCGATACGATTGCCCCGCCCGTCGCCTTTTACAGCCACGGCATCGAGGTGCCCGCCGGTGCGCGGACCCTGCACATCGCCGGCGTCGTCGGCGTGACGCCGGCGGGGACGATGCCAATCGGCTTTGCGGCCCAGCACCGGCAAATCTGGTTGAACGTGATTGAGATTCTCAAATCGGCGAACATGGATGTCGCCGACCTCGTGCGGCTCAACGTGTTTTCGCTCGACCCTTCCGACGTGTTTATGGTCAGCGAAGGCCGTCAGGAGTTTCTGAATGGCCACAGGCCCGTGTCGACCTACCTGGCGATCAAAGGCCTGGCCCGGCCGGAGTTCCTCGTCGAAATGGACGCGATCGCCGCCAAGGTGGATTGAGCCATGCCGTCAGGCTCGGTTGCCGGCAGAAG